>JAQXFA010000146.1 GCA_029250565.1 Candidatus Thalassarchaeaceae archaeon | reverse complement strand
CACCATCGCCATGGAAAGCAACATTGCTCATCTCAACCGTACTGTGGTCAATTACCACCCCTAGGGAGCCTTGAATATCACTATCAGTGAGGGTGAAAAGGTCAGACCACTCTACTGAAATTGCTGGCGTCAATGTTTGCCCGGTTAAATTAACCCTAGATAACAAAAGAGATGAATCCACCATCTCAAGGTGAATGGCTGGGCCACTACCATCGTGATCATTACCATTAATGTCAACTACAGAACCACTACTTCCACGTAGATGAAGTCCTTTCTCATTCCCGGCCCCACGTGTGATATTACTGAAATCAATTGACGACTGTGTCAATAATGCAGCTGACTGACTACAATCTTGGATGGTGGTGCCACTTACTGTGATTTGACCTCCATTGCTGAAAATACAGTTATCAGCTTGATGCAAAAGTGAATCTGATAGAGAAATTTCTCCAGAACCACTAACAAAAATAGGTGTGTTTGAGAGAACCATTCCTTCAAGATTGGTTGTTGATGATGAGGGACCAATTGTTAGAGAACCACCCATCATTTGGCTATCTGACATTTCCGCTACGCCACCATCCAAGAGTGATACCCCGTTCCAATCACTACCAATGATACTGGCTTGCGTTGCTTCTAACACACCACTCACAGAGATACCTCTGTTAGCCTTGACACTGAGTGATGAATAGGCTTGAATTGTCAGTGTTGTTCCCGTTGTAATCGTAAGATTGTCATCAAGGTAGTATGGTGTAAAAGCCGCATCAAGACGCAACCATTCTGCCAAGTAACCACCACTCACTGTTGACATCATGACATCAAGTGAAATTGGTGATGTTGAATCCCAACTACGAATTTGACTGTGGCCATTCCTTAGCACATAGACTTGTAGAAGTCCTGTACTTGAGTCTGAAACTTCGGTAACATTCCGATATGTTGCTGAAAAGAGCGCAATACCATCTTGATTTGTATTCATTTGATTTCCTTGAACAGTGACTGTTGCGCCTTCAACAGGTTCACCGAAATCAACAACTCTGATTTGAGCAATATTGCTCAGTGAAAAATATCCACCCATTGAAGGATGAATGATACCTGATACTGTCCCATCATAGATATTGAGCCGACAAGTTTGCTCTAGGTAGAAATCTCCTTCAACATGTAAACCAGACCAGACATGTTCTGTTAATGAGCAACTGTGATGAACATCGTTCTGCACAAATAATCCGGCCCCAATGCCTTCAATTGCATTTCCGCCAGTAGTCCTAACCACTGCATCTGTTGAACCATTATCACCAATTAATTGACCACTGCCTTCGACTACGATATCACCATTTGGGACCGCCAAATGTGCATTCTTCAAAGTTAGAGAAGCGGATGTTGAAATCGTTACGTCGCCTCCAGAAGGTGCCGTGTAATTGTTACCAATCAATACAGCATGTACGCCTATTGGAATAACCCATGCACCTGTAGTGGGAATAACTGGAAGTTGTAAATTGCCACCGGGTGGTGAAATTACATCTGTGACTCCATAAACGCCGTCGTTTGCAGAAACATCACTCCCACTAGTTAACAGAGGTAAGACAACCTCGCCATTAGCATCTGTAACTTCGGTGAATCCATGCGCCTCAACATTGACTCCAACAATTGCAATATCAGAAAGGTCGGTAACGGATATTGTTGATTCTGTAAATTCATTCGCTTGAGCCATGTTTACACGCGCGTTGGTTCCCCCAAACAGGAGTATTCCATCCCCTTCAGCATCCCACTGTCCGTTTGAGGAGTGAGCTGGAAGATTACGCACAATAGCCGTCTGATCGATGTTTACTAGCAGAGTTGAATCGCCATGCGAAGCACCAGTCCAGTCAGATACGTGTAAGTCCCCATCAACCACGTTAACTCCGTGAAGTGAACTGCTTGTGCTTAGGGAGTCAAATGTAACTGAACCACCATCGATATTAATCCCGTTACCAGCTTGTACACCACCCATATTTACTGTAAGAGAATTACCTCCCAACTCGCAATCAGTACGGCACTGTGCCCCATCAGACCAACCAGATAGAGTTAAGCCATCAGCATCCACAACAGCCCATGTAACTGCTAATCCAACTGATGTTGAGTCTGAATAAAGATAGTCACGGGAAATACTTGTTGTGTCAAAATTATGTTTTCCACTAATCAAATCCAATCCGTTTGATGTTGAATCTGTAATTAACGTTGAATCATCCCAAGATGAATCTACACCTGAAAAATACCCCAAATTTGAGGTTGCGGTAAAAGTTGAGGATTTTGTTTCAAATCTACCTGTTCCGCTGATATCAAAGACAGAACCACTGGTTGAAATAGAACTATCCTCAATAACATGCAAGCCGCTTCCAGTAAATCTCAAACCACTATCAAAACCATTGAGGGTAGAATTACTGAGGGTGAATGTACCCACGCTATCAGCTGCTACCATCCAGCCGTTGGCACCACTTCCATTGATTACAAAATTATCAAAACTGACATCACCCATACTGCTGCCAACAACCAAACTGTCTAGATTTTCACCTACCGCATCATCAATCTCTAATCCGTCACTGTTAATCGCATCTAGCAATAAAGTTGAATCATCTACGCGCAAAGAATCTACAGTAAATGATGAGATCCCGCGACTGAGAACTGCAATAGAAAGATTGTCGAAATCAAGATTAGAAGCCACGCCATTTGAACCATCAAAAATTAACAGGCCAATACCTGATTGAGATACTTCCAAACCATCCAGTGTTAGGGAACCACCATTTTCAACCCCATTACCAGAGGCTGAAACTGAAACTGAACTCGCGGAGGCACTCCCACCTTGAAGAACAGAAATACAGGTGAAATCTACATTTGTACAACTTAATCCAGTTATTGAAGCGCTACCACTTACATCAGCACCGATGTATGAATACTCAACAGTGGTATTGTCAAAAGTTGCCGAACCTACTACATTGAAGATTGTCCGGCCTCTAGACACTGTTACCCAAGATGCGTCAATATCACCACTTGATGATACTAGAAAACCATCCCACCAACCTGTATTGCTGTTGAATCCGCCTGGGTTGTTATTATTCGTGATTGAAACAGGATTATTTTCTGTACCCAAAATATCTACTGTCCCATCTACCGTGATTAGATAATCACCAGTCACTGTAATTTGTGTTCCGGCTTCAATTGTCAAGGTTCTAGATGCAGTAACTAGAACATCATCATCAATTGTTACTGAACCAGACCAATGTGTATCTGCTGAAATCACTGTTGCTTCTGTAGCAAAAGGAAACGCTGCAAAAAAGGAAGTTACCATCAATAAAGTCAGAGTCATTGCTCTCACTGCACTGCCGCTCATACATCGCCGATGAGGTGCACCCCCTATCAATCTCTTCGGCTATCCGTCTTTTCGCCTATCGGCGAATTTAGATTACTACTTTGGCTTCTTTGAATAACACAAATCTGGTGGGCCCGTCCGGATTTGAACCGGAGTCTAACGGCCCCCAGCCGTCAAGTATTGGCCAAGCTAACCTACGGGCCCGGTTCTCATTCAGGGTTTGCGATAAACAGTGAATGGAGCGATTTCGTCAATCAACTCTACGTGTGAAACAAACATTCTGCGACAGCAGTATCTCTCCACACCAAGTTCATCTAGAACCACACTAGCATCTTCGCCATTGTCGGTTCTTAGTTTGTAATCAGGCCAATGCTGGCCGACGACATTACCACAACTGAAACATCTTACTGGAATTAACATATTTTTTCACCTCATCTATACGACTTCTGCCATTTCTTGCGAGCACCACGACCTTGTTGGTGTTTCGGTTCTTTTCTTCTTGGATCATTAACTAGCAAACTGCGGTCAAATCGCAAGAACTCATCTCGAAGTTCCTCATCATCTCCCTCAGCGCCGCCATTGTACTTCACCAAGCCACGTGCGATTGCAGTACGGATTGCGTCAACTTGACCCATCACACCGCCACCGATTGTATTGACATTGATATCGACATTACCTTTTCCAGAATCTTCACCAATTCGCCTCATTGCTTCAGCGATAACTAGAGGTTCCATTGCCTTGCGTCGAGCAAGTTCTGGTTCAAAAATTTCGATTGGTTGACTGTTTACACGGACTCGGCCTTTACCTGGCTTTACAGTCGCCCGAGCAATTGCAGTCTTGCGCTTGCCGCTAGTTTCTACTGATAACTTCTTTTTTCGTGCCATCAAAAGTCACCTCCAGCAACTCGTCCTGCAGGAGCACCTAGATTCTCAGATATCTTGCCTAATCGCACAAACCTCTGAGGTAGTGGTCTTGTCAATTTTGACATGTCTCCTCTCTCATGACCTTCGGGAAGTTCCCCTGTCACTAGATGATTTGGGCAGCCCATTACTACACGCAAATTGCGCAGAGCCGCTCGTCCACTACTCTTCTTCTGGTAAGGTAGCATTCCTCGTACGGTTCTCTTGAGAATCTTATCAGGCATGCGTGGGAAGAACGGACCCTTACGGGCGTGGTTCAACTCGTACTTCTTACGGTATGTTGCAAAAACGGCCTTCTTTGAACCGGATACAACTGCACTCTCAGCATTAGTAATGATTACTCTATCCAGAGTTCCATCCTTTTGGCCGTTAAGAAGAATCTTTGCTACATGGCTAGCCAAGCGGCCGATTACCATATCAGTAGCATCAAAAACGTAGGTTGTTGCTTCCTCATCCAAGGATAAACACCCCCGTTCCTTTTGGATTCTTATCCATTAGTTCAGCGATCGTCATTGTCTTGCCGCCAGCAGCCTCGATTTTTTCCCGTGCTTGAGCACTGAAGCTGAATGCGGCTACAGTCTGCTTCCCACTAACCTCGCCACTACCAAGCAATTTGCCTGGAATGAGAACAAATTTCTCATCCGCTGCGTGCCTGCTTAGGCGACTTAGGTTGGGTTGCGACCAATTGCTGCGGCTCTTCTCAAGCCTCAACGCCACATCTCGCCACAATGCTGCACCGGTGTTTCGAGACTGAACCTTTAGCTGATCAATTAGATCAATCAGGGCTTCGTTCGTCTTCACTTTTTGTGCACTCATAGTAACTCCCTCGATGTATTGGGCGACTCGGCGACCAGCCGACCCGTTAAGAACCCACCGCGTGAGTTTTGCAAGGCCCCTACGGGGCCAATTGTCAATACCGATCTGAGGCGCTTGGGGAAATGATTGAAACATATGGCCGGAATCGGAGAACGATTGAAATGGCTGACTGGCGTGAAATCATCAACAATGCACTAGCGGATGGAGAAGCAGACCCCATCACCTTATTCCGCAAATATGAGGAGGCTGCTGAAGCCGCAATTGAGGAAGCTCAGGGTCGCCTAGAAGACTCATGGACTGAACCAAGTCAAATGATGGAAACAGTGTATGGTGCAATGGTTGCATACTCCAATCAAGTGTTAGCGAGAAGGGCTGCTGAAGATGTTGAAGCGGGTAGTTTAGACCACGCATTTCGTACTGGACAAGCATACGGTGTTTCGTGTGTGTTGAACCATATTATTGATCGCCTAAGAGACCCTTCAAAGACTAGCCAACTCGCCGCTCTCGACGCGTTTAGTGACAAGATGCATGATGGCTTGCTCAAGGATGTCAACGACATTGGATTGACTGTTGAATTGTTAGATGCAAAAGGCCGTGTCCTAAACGACTGATTCATCCGAGTCAAACGAGAAGATAGAATTTGACTAAGCAACTTGAGATTCCAATTCCAAGGCCAACCGATTCAGATTGCCCCTCATGATTGTCATGAGAACAATATCACCAATCAGATTGACGACTGCAATACCAATTGTCACTCCAATTCTGATGAAAGGATCATCGGCCCCAAAACCTGGTGCGATGAGGTAGTAAGAAAGCGGTATCATGGCAAACCACCCAAATCCAAGAATATAAGGCAACATCATCACCAAATTCTGCAAGCTGGCATACTGCTCTTCTTTACTCATTCCATCTTCGGGCATGATTTCGTCTCTGGACATTATTTCGCCCCGCCCAAATACTGAACTTAACTGTTTACCCGACATTGGATTGACTGTTGAATTGTTAGATGCAAAAGGACGAGTCTTGACAGACTAATGCTTATTGCGCCAGTAGTTTGCCGAAGGGCACACTGAAAGCCCTTTGAAATAGATAAATTGTTTCAAATCAGACACGGCGGTATTCTTCCAGCCACGCTTCCATTCCTCTAGTTGCATTAATTAATGTAGGAGCCCAAAGACCCACAAATATACCCTGCATCTCATCACCTTGAACAAAATAAAT
>JAQXFA010000145.1 GCA_029250565.1 Candidatus Thalassarchaeaceae archaeon | reverse complement strand
CAACGGCCCAGTTGCTATTGCCTTGGCTGGATGGGCTTTATGGAGAACTAGAACCAGTATCGAAGTAGTAATGTTAGCTGTCTGGATTGGCATCAACTGGATTCTGACGCTAGTACATTTATTCAATGGGGTTATTGCGTTCTCATTCCTTACTCTACTATCGTATGTACTCTACAGCATGGCCCTACACGCCTTCCACATACCGTTGGCAATAGTTGGTGGAATCATTCTTTCAAATAGCGTCAAACTGACTCCAAGAGAGCGGCCGATTCCAGTTGACCAAGACGGAGAAGCGATGGTTCAAGAAATGCTTGAAGCAAGTCGGAATTTAAGTGTCGATGAAATTTCGGCTAGTGCAAAGGAAGCGACTGATGAGGAATCTGCGTTAATGTGGTTACCAATGACCTTGCCACAGCCCATTAACAAAAAGTGGATGACGGCGGTTTTCATCTTCGTCATTATACAATTAACAATAGCAAATGCACTGTTAATTGAACTCTCAAGCCACGATGAGCTTCGCGTACAAACGAAAGGTGATCGAGACCTAATGAGCACCCTGGACCTACCTGCAGGTTCTGTACTGTTTACTGAAGATGCTCACTGGGGTAATGCTTACGATATTGACGAAGAAGTTGGTATGACCACTTTCCCATCTCTTGGACTCGTGGATGTTCGAGTGAATAACCAAGGACATGCGCGCTCAGCGATTCTACAAGATGATACTGAAACGCTAAGGGAATTAGGGGTAACTCATGCCTTATCCAGCCCCATGGGAACCTTTGGTGAGGTTTTTGCAAAATCGCCATATTGGGAAATAAGCAGAGATGTTGATGGAAGTAGACTATGGATATTGAAGGAGATTCCTACAAGCAGATCTGCAACCAGTAGTACATTTGTTTATCCTGATGAGAACTCTTGTATCGCACCGTGTCAATGGAGAGCAGACCCCTGGTGGATGGTAGATGCTGACCAGTTGATGAACCGCCCCGATTCGCAGCCATTCCTTAGCCAAGGAGACATCTCATTGGATGTGCCTCTCGAAAGAGGTAGTCGTGACCAGACGGTGAAAATCAATATCATGATTGATGCACCAAGCGGATTATCAGTAGAAATCTATTCAATTGATGGTACTGAAATTGAAGGTAGACATTACACCACTGATGGTGGTTGGCAACAATTAACCCTCATCACAAAAACGAGCCTAGCAGATGAATTAAAAGTTGAAATTGTAGTCTCTGGCGGTGGTAGTAGTTGGGTGAATCCATTGGCTATCACCGGCCGTGGTGATCAGTTGATTGACCATGATGGAGTAAGGGTTCATTGGGTTGAACTAAGACCGATGGTTGAATGAAGGAGTTGGTAAGTTGGAAAAACAGATGAGGAACCTTACCATTCTTCTTCCGACTCGGAATGAGGTTCAAGGACTAGCCGTTGTTGTGGAAATGATTCCAACTAATGAATTGAAAAAGATGGGGTGGAACCATAGGCTCGTTTTAGTTGATGGATATTCTACTGACGGGACAGTAAAAGTGGCTCGGGATTTGGGTATGACTGTTTACGACCAACGCGGTGGACTTGGCAAAGGAATGGGTTTGCGTCAAGCGTTTAAGCACTATATTGAAAGTGGTGATGAAGCACTTGTTATGCTTGACCCTGACGGCACTTATGACCCGCGAGATATACCTCACCTCCTAAGACGAATGGATGCTGGAGAATGTGATGTAGTAATTGGTTCACGCCTTAGAGGAGAAATGGATGATGGTGCGATGGGCCGAGTAAACTACCTAGGGAACCACATACTAACATGGGCGGCGGTCGCTCTGTATCGGAATTTCATCAGTGATTTATGTACTGGATTTTGGGCTTTCAAGCGAGAAGCAATTCAAGCTATGCATCTGAATTCTATCTCGTTTGAGATTGAAGCAGAGATGTATGCAGCATGCTGCCACAATAAGATGCGAATTAGAGAGGTCCCAATCAGATATCATAATCGATTAGGGACTGCAAAACTAGGAAGCATCCATGATGGGGTAAGAATAATGCGCAAATTATTGGTTCGCAGATTTTTCAGATATCCAGTCAATTAACTCAAGAGTGACAAAAGACCATCTGTGAGAGATGTTTCTGGCTTCCAATCAAATGTTGATTGTAGTTTTGTTGAGTCGCCGCTACTATGTTTGATATCTCCTTCACGGCCTTCTTCATGGGATACTGCAACATCTCCTTCCACATGGGAAGATATCACATCCACCACCTCATTTAGGGTGACTGGGGAGCCAGTACAGATGTTGAATGATGAAGCGTGTGCTGGCGATGATACACCACTTTCTACAAGAGAAGAACCGGTTAGAAGTAAAGCTTGTACAACATCTGAAACATGGATGAAATCACGAGTTTGTTCACCATCTCCAAATATAGTAATCTGGCGTCCGTTTGATGCCCTATCAATGAAAATTGACAACACGCCGCTGTATTGTGAAGAAGGATCCTGCCCTGCGCCATAGACATTGAAGAATCGTAATGCACAAGCTGGTGTTGATTGTGGACCTAACGAACAGATGTTAGCATCAATAGTGGCTTTCTGCTGACCATAATACCCAACCGGTGAAATGGGGTGATTCTCTGCAATTGGGATTTCAACCGGTTCGCCATAAATTGCTGCACTACTAGCAAAGATTACGGGGCAATTCGCTGCTGAAATTATCTCAAGGCTTGCTTGAAGATTTACCTTATCCGACCACGCTGGGTCTGCTTCACATAATGGAACGGATGCTATTGCTGCGAGATGGAATACCACATCTGAACCTTGCATAGCATTTGATAACGAAGCGGAGTCGGTGATACATCCTTCAATGATGTTCACGCCTTTTGGAACTCCACCCATGTCTCCAGCAGATAAGTCATCTATGACTGTCACACTGGCTCCTAAAGAGAGAAGTTTAGCAGAGAGATGAGAACCAATGAATCCAGCCCCGCCTGTGACTAAGACGTGCATCCCTGCCCATTCCACAATGTGGCTGTAAAGAGTATATTCTAAAAAATTCACTGCGGGAAATAAAAAATAATTACTATCTAAAGAAATTAATCATTATCACCTGAATTAAAGGTTTCAAGTGTTTTCATGGTA
>JAQXFA010000144.1 GCA_029250565.1 Candidatus Thalassarchaeaceae archaeon | reverse complement strand
GTTGACTACTATTTACTGGGCGAAGGTGATGAAACCGGAAAAGGTACACTTAGCCCATTCTCTGCTGATTTGACAACTGAACAAGATGTATGGGTCACCTCCTCTGTAAGCCAACTTACCGAAATCGCTCGTTGGAGAGTTCCACAAGCAACGAGTGGAAGTTATCCAATTTCAACTTGGACACTCTCAGTAAATTATGAGGTAGTAAATGCAGGAGGGGTTCAAGCAAATGTCTCAGCTGAGGTGAAGATAGGGGGGAAGTCATGGACGGGCTCCTCAAACACCAATCCAGCATACACCCCTGGTCTTGGAACAGTTGATGTGACGATAGACATTGATGAGCAAGGCAACATTTTCTCTAGTGGAGAGTTAGTTGTTGTAGTACTTAGCGTACAAACCCTGATCTTCAATTCCCCTGATGAGGAAGCAGGTGTGAGATTTATTTGGGGTACAGATGAATATGCATCAAATCTCCGAGCAAATATCCCCTTAGTAAAAATGGATTGGCAACCGGCTGTAGTGAATGGAAACTCGGTTCAGATTCCAGTAGTCCTACACTCTGGTTATGGTGCTGCAATTTGGGAAAAATCAACAACCGAATTCAAGATCGATGGCGTGGTTGTTGACACAGTTGTTGCAACTATGCACAATGATGGCGCTCAAGTATACCTAAATTGGCAGGCGCCGGAATCATCCCAAGATGGAGTATACGATGTCAATCTCTCATTAACAGTTTCAGATTCACAGATTCAACCATTCAATGGTGGATTTTCCTATGTATTATCATTTGGAGGAGGGAGTGGCAGTGGATATGGAATATTCCCTGCGGATGAACCGCTTCGAAGCGGTGGAAGCCAAATCAGTGTCAAAATTGATGCTGAAGTCGAAGGTGGTGACCGCATTCATAGAACAACCCAAATTGATCTAGAAGGTCCCATGGCAACATGGATGAGGTGGGGATTAGACAACATAGGTAATGATTCTCTAGACTCACTATCCCAATGGAGAAAGGTCCAAGGAAGTTCATCAACGGAAGTAACTCATAACAATCAACAAGTTGATTCATCTGAAGTTCAAGCCTTGGAAACTTATCTATCAGGGAGAGCGTCCTCACTCAAACAATTCATGTTTGATGGGTTAATGCTTGATTCTGGTCGCTTACTTGGCGTAGAACCTATTGAAGCAGCAGCAGCACCAACAGTTAGCATCGATGTAAACGATGATTACGGATTTAGTGATTCAACTATCACGATTACCATTGAGTCACTTGAGAATATCAAAGTAGGTGAAAAGAGTGTTCTTTTCGATAATTTCGTTAGACCACAAGCATCAGCAACTCCGTTTTGGACTGAACTAACAATTGATGCTCGTTTGAAAACTTCAATGATGGTTGGGACAGCAGCAGTTGATGGTAGCGGAATAGATTACTCCCATAAGAGATTCATTTACACAGAAACTGTGACCGTCTCAAAAACCACCTTAGTAGGTGAAGATGCGATGTCAGATTATCGAGTCGCATATGTTATCGGTAGTCTGGCTCATTCACCACTTGTCACCTTATTGCAATCATTTGCAATGTTTGTTGCTTTCACCTTTTTAGCTCGTAAATTAACCAAAGACAAACCAAGAGTTGGTTTCTGGTTGACATCAGTACTATTCACTGGTGTTTGGGGATACTCATACTTCTTCGCCTTGCCTTTAGTATTCATGCTAGTTGCTTTGGGAGTTGCTGGTGTAATGATGTTGGCTGTTGCTGTTGTAACTCCAAAAATCAGTTTAGATGACGCACTAGCAGATGACGCGGCATATTTCACAATAATGCCAAGTATTGGAATTCGTAAAAAACGTGTAAAAATCCCTGTTGTTAAATGCCCTGTCTGTGCAGATAAAATTGCTGTAAAGACAACGAAGAGACCAGTTAGAGTATGTTGTGATGGCTGTGATACACGCCTCAAAATCTCATAAAATCTGAATTACTAACTTTGTAATCAGACTGCTTTAGACAATATTGAGTCAATCAAAACCGATGCCGCTTTCGGAGTACCATCCCACATTGCACGCGCTGCAACCATCCTAGTGTGTAAATCACTTTCAGAATCTGCCAATTTAATACGGTGCCACACCAACTCTTCGAGTCTTGCAGTTGATGGCTTTTCACTCAACACCTGTGGTAGGACAAGTGTGCTTAGCGCGTTTGCCTTGGCATCTACATCTAGCGCAGACCATGTTTCACGAGTACTTGCCTCGATTTCTAGGTCGATCTGTTTAAGCCCAGTCATATCTGGATTTTCAATCTCCGGAATTGGTACTACTCTAACAGAACCCTCCTGATGCAAATGGTCGCGAAGAGCACTATACACAGGATCATACCCTTGGTCAAGTGCACCTGCCCACCAATTACCAGCCAGCAACCATGGCCTAAGTGAACGTGATTTTTTGCCATCGGGTGAAATTAATTCTGCCAAGGCTGCTGCTTGTGCAACCGTTGAAAGGATGCCTCTGTGGGCTACCCCATCATGCCCTCTCACTCCTGTAGCAAAGAGTGGGGTTATGACAAATTGATTGGGTTGATGAGTGGTGGGTTTGTCTAATGCATCCCCATCTTTCACCTCAATATATGGGGGGCTTGCAGAGCGAGGAGAAAAACGTCGGCGATAAGGGATTTCACTATCTAACAAAGCCGCCTCCAAAAAAGCCGAACTGACTGCACCTTCTGGTGATGGTGGAATAATCAGTGTAATAGTATCTGATTGGCTAATTGATGTCGCATAAGCTTGGAGATTTTCGGCAATTACAGCAAATGCCTCCAACTCCAATAATGAGCGCATGGCCGCCCGACAATGTCAACCGCCAAAAAACCACTTACAGAAATGGCTAGAATTATTCAACCATTAAGCGTAGTTGGTCACGCTTGTAATTCCACTCAGCATCTAATTTACCATTTGACTTGTAATATTGGGCTGTGCGGCGAATCTTTGATTCTACAAGATTGAGTTGACGGTTGTTATGCAAATCTTTACGATTATTCTCTAAATGGTCAATGATGCCCTGTGCCTTACGCATCATGTTCATCAATTCTTCAGGAACTTCACGGGTCTTGCCAGCTTCTTCAAGAACTGCGCCGACAGACTTCCCAAGTAGTAGTTTTACACTAGGAACTGAATGTTGGTCACGTAGTATTGTACCTATCATAGCGTTTGAATTGCCTTGTTCATTCAATTCAACAATGAGCGACTCAACCCTTGAAGCGTCTTGTTCAGACCACTCTGGTAAGTCACTAACATTTGGGCGAGTTGAGCCTGAACGACCCTTTCCACCACTGTGCATTCGTCCCATGATAACACCTTGAGCGAGCCGCCGACTTACTCCCCATTCATAACCGCTCCGCCTCTCTATGAGAGGCATTACAGCCTGTGTTTGGTCTTTGCAACCCTGCCAGGGCTGCCGAAATACTCCCATTTTGCAGTCACGCTACGAGCGCTGCCAAGGAGGTTTCCTGCACGGTAAAGCAACACTTCGTCGCCGACTCGAATGTCTCCAACCACCTTGCTAATCATTGACGAGAAAATATCGCCCTCAAGTTTCGGGCCATCTACTAAATGTACTTCTGATAGGGTTCCAAAATTTGCTAAACTAGGTAAAGTACCCTTTGGAAATGCAAACCTTCCATCTTGAGGATGCCACATTGCTAACTGCTGTTTTCCTTCAAGAATCTTCCAACGTGGGGGTTTTCCTCCAACATGAGCGTTTTCAAGCCAGTCATCATTATTATGAAGCCAGCGGGAAATGCTTCTCATTTTAATGAGTAATTGTTGTTTCTCATTCATCCTATAATCAGGATGGAATTTCTTAGCAGCATCCTCTGACGCTTGTTTGAGTCTTGCAAGTGCTTCATGAGAGCCAGCACCTTCGCCTTGCCTCGTATCAATAATTTCAACACCAATTTCATCGCTGTCAAAATTGACCCCACTATGATTAATTATTCTCTTGTAACCATTGTTGGAGACTAGTGATTTGACACATTTTTGGATTGTTGCTAATTCATCGCCGTCCCATTCTCCGGTCACGGGAATATCGTAGTGAGAAGCGGGCCATAATTCCTCAAGTTCACGAGGAACTACCCCTAATGGTGAAGTCACCATGACTTCGTGGAGCGGGCGGTGACGAAGTGAACCTCGGAAGCGTCTGTGAGACTGTGACATTGAGTATGGCTTCCGAGCACTGCAAGGAAGCAGCACTAGAACCTCTGATTGCTCAGTAGGTGTTCGATAATCAGAAATTATCCTTTGGATCCAATCAACAATGAGAGGATCTTGGCGATTAACTGGACTGTGGCAACGCCATTTCATTCCGTATTTTACGAAACGACGCAATGGTGCGCCATTAATTGAAATCTCACCTTCATCACTAAATTGCTCGCACATCAATCGGTCATGGTAACGAAGATGCTCAATTAGTTTCGGTGAATTCAAAGAACGCTTTTCGACTAATTGACGCAGAGTCCCACTCTTTAGCGCAGATTTTACCGCCGAAATCTCACGTTTCCATTCATTATACTGCGCCCCAATGTCAGAATCTTCATCGTATTCTTCACTTGGCTTTCTTGCCCCATCAGATGTTAGTAAAAAGCCCAATGATTCTGCTTGCCTTGAACGCGTGAAATCATGTAAGTCAACGCCAAACCAAGTAAGCATAGCAAGGTTATCTGGCCCACCTAAACCTGGACACCATAACAAAGACGAAGGGAAATGAGTTCTAAGGACTGCCAAAGCAGAAACCAATTTACCAGGATGGTTTGCCAATTGAATAGCATCAACCAAAGCAATAATTTCGGGTTGTTCAGGTAAATCCATTAATTCTGAATCATGCCTCAGTGTTTGCCAAGACAGAGAAATTAGGCCACCATTTGAACGCCCTCTTACTCCTGTGTCTGAATCTTCTAATGAAGGTGGCAAAATATGGTTCATTTGACAAAACCATTGAGGGGAATCGTTGTCAAATGGCATTGCCATTGCCCCTCTCCCAGTAATTGTCATAGCCGCTGGCAAAGAACTGCTATCATAATCAACTACAAATGGCATTAAATTAGTGCTGATACTTAGTTGAGATTCGTCATTTCTTGTGCCAATTAGGGCCGGAGTGATGCATAACGGGTTCTTGCGGTCACCTAGGGCAATCATGCGCGCATGACGCAATCTTTCGGCCACCGTACGGCCTAGCGTGGAATCAGTCACGAAGGGCGCCACCTATGCGCTATAATTGAATGATTCTAAATGCCGAGGGGCGCGCCAAGTAAATGTGAGCCGCCTAACCATAGCCTGCACACTTGCGATTGTTCTGCTACTAACTAGCATCCCAGCGCCCTCAGAATTGCCATCAAATGTGTCTCCGGAATTCTCATCAAACGTTGAACTGGGAGAAGGTGAAGCAGTTTGGAGTGAGACATTAGATGTACGCGGAAGTCCGTTTTGGATTTCAGTTGATTGCCCATCAGAAAGTAATTGTGAAGAGTTAAATCTCACAGTAACGGACTCTTGGGGTTCAGAATTTAGCACAACCGGCCGCTTCCATTTAGAACTAAGTGGAAATCTCAGTGCCGGACTAACGACTGTTCAAATTACACGCGAAGGAATAACTAGCCAAGCATTGCTTGTTTCACGTATCTTCTTTGACCTTGATAGTGGTGAATTTGCAGATACCCCCTCACAATTACCCAATCCCGGTGAAAATACTGCAGGATGGCGTCTTATTGACATGGCAGGATGTAACTCTCTCAGTGATTGTGGAGCAATTGACCGCAGCACAATAGATGATTCCGCAGTTTGGTGGAATGGCTCTCTTGAATCCACTGAAGATTCTGATACATTTCAACTCAATGCAAGTGATGGTGATATTATTGAAATTGAATTCTCAGCTTTTTCAAATGATGTTTTTATTGAATTCTGGAGCCGAACTGCCAATGACCTTCAACTCATTTCCCAACAACAATTCATGGCAGGATCTAGTAACCCTCCCGAAAGATTGCTTGTTGAAGTGAAAAATGATGAAATTTGGGTATCAGTATATCCTGCTAGTAATCAACCAGGATTGTACTCACTACGGTTTGCAAGCCATTCAGCAGAACTTGAAACATCCTTTGGGGAAACCGTATCTGAGCCTTGGATTGCACCTACTATCGCAGATGAAACAATGTCTGGACACCTCACAACCGATGATAGTGGAGATACAATCCGATTGGATGCAGGTTCACGTAGTAAATTCATGGTTGATTGGACAATATCTAGTGCCGCTGATATTCACTTCCAATCAAGAATAGGCACATGGGTTGTCAGCCATAATGAATCGAATCTCAGTGGCAGCATACAATTCACTGTTCCTGTCGAAGCTGATGCCGCAGCAATCACTTTTACCAACGCTAGTGAACCGCTAATTTGGACTTTGAAAACCACTTCTCTTGGCCCAAATGATGGAGCCACCCCCGGGGACGCATCAGATAGTCAACCAAATGGAGAAGCAGACACCCTAGATTGGTCAATTATGCAATCTGAATCGGGTTATACTAGCGGCACTATTGGCGGTGCAGATATACGAGATGTATATCTCATTGAGAGAGAAATAGGATACCCGTATCGAAGTTTATTGACTGCTACCATTGAATCAGACCCTGGTACTTGTGTTCTCAAACTGGTGGAACTCAATACCACTGCATACAACGCATGGACTACAGTTTCTTGGAATCTTACTGAAATGCAGGGACAACAAGCGACCACAACACTTGACTTACCACACGGACGCCATCTCTTGGTAATAGAATCAAACATCACTAGCGAAGTAGATTACACAGTTAATTGGGCATGGTTAACTCCAGAGGGAGAAGAACCAACGGATGGTGATTGGATCGATTATTCCGATGAAGTTAGAACATTTTACATTATAATTGGATTGGTGTTGTTATCACCTATGATGGTGGTTATTTACTGGCGATGGAAGGGAGATGGAGTATTACAACTTGAAACACATGAAAAGCGTAGATTGATGCGCTTGCGGGAGAGATTAATTGCTGCTGACCCATCTAATCTAAAGGACCCGAATGCACTACTTCACGCACTAGAATCGCTTGCAGATACAGACTGGGATGCATTGGTCATGGAATGGGGTAAGCCTCTCACACGCCATACTACCGAATCTCTTGACTTGATTGTGTGGGGATTGACTGCCAATGAAGGAGAACGTTCCGTCACAGTGGGTCTAAGACTACTATCTGAAGAATGGACATTAGCTGCAATCAGATTTCAGGCTGTTGAAGGTAGTGAATGGACTGTGACATCGGTAACCCCTGAATCATTGTTTGATGGTGACGAGGTTTTCCTAGGTGATTTGAATGCTAAAACAAATCTTTTCCTACGAATTGATATGGAAGGGGTTGCTGATGGTTTTGATTTGATTCTATCAGGACTAGTTGGTGGTAAACCAGTTGCAGCAGTACCAACAAAAGCAGTACTCACAACCTCTGAAGAAGAATAGACCAGATTGTCATTAAACGAATGATTATCTAGCACCACGTCTTGATTTTGCTTCTTTACGGACTAAATCCTCTACCGAATCTAAATCAATACCGATTTCATCTCGTAGTCCCTCAATCTGCTTCTTTACATTCTTTGATAATTTTGAAGGGACATACAACTTAAACAACACAGTAATATTTCCTCGTCCGCGACCACGAGACCGAGGAAACCCTCGGCCTTTCACATCTAAGGTATCACCAGGTATTGAACCTGCAGGGACATCAATTGTGATGTCTTTTCCATCAATGTGTGGAAGCGATATGGATGTCCCAAGAAGTAATTCAGGATATCCTAATGGGAGAGCCATGAGAAGGTCGGACCCATCTCTTTCGTACCATTCATGATCTTCAATGTGGACTTGGATGTAGAGGTCACCCGGACTTCCTCCGCCGCCTCGAATTGGTTCACCTCGGCCCCCCATTCTCATACGAGTCCCATCAGAAATCCCGGCAGGAATAGAGAATCGGATAGTCTGTTTTTTCTTTTCTCTACCTTCACCGCGACAGGGTTTACATGGATCAGTAATTTTTCTTCCTGAACCATTACAATCAGGGCAATCGGTCACCATTTGTTGAATAAATGGGCCAATCTTACGATTTTGTGTTACTTGACCTTGACCAGCACATGTACCACAGGTCTTGACACCTTCTGGGCTGGCTGCTGCTCGGCCTTCGCATGCCTCACAGTTAACGAGGAGTTTAGCCTCTAATTCTGTCTCACCCCCTAACATTGCCATCCCCATATCAACAGAGTGTCTGATGAGCACATCATTACCACGTGAAGAGCGGCGACTTGCCCCACCACTACCAAAAAATTGAGAAAATACCGAATCAAATCCGCCACTAAACAAATCATCCATTGAGATATTTACGCCTTGGAAACCACTACTGCCAAATGGATTACCCCCGGGAGAATCATGACCGAATGTGTCATAATTTCGGCGTTGTTGAGGGTTGGATAAGACGGCATATGCTTCTTGAATTTCCTTAAACCGATTTTCCGCTCCTGAATCATCAGGATTCTTGTCGGGGTGGTTTTTCCTAGCCAATGTACGAAACGCTTTCTTCAATTCGTCATCGCTAGCATCACGGCTAACTTCCAAGACTTCGTAGTAGTCTCTCTTCGCCATGACCCCATCACCGAATGGTCGCTGACTGCCCACCTGTTTTGAATCTGACCATTATACTGAATGATACAGTATTAGGTTAGGGAAGAGCCACAACTACCGCAGGCCCCTCGACCCACAGGATTTCTTGACCCACAGTCCAAACAAATTTTGGTTTCCTTACCAACTGTTTTACCGCCACCAATTGAAGCCCCAAGGTCGTCAAACAACTTGTCCTCTCGGGTAATTCCTGCAGCACCCATTTGACCACCACCAACTTCTGGCTTGGGTTTTGGTTTCGGCTTGGGTTTTGGTTTTGGTTGTGGCTTTGGTTCTGGCTTCTTCTGCTTCTCTAAACGTTCATCTTCAGCATTCAACTGAGCCATCATATCATCAACATTAGTTTGACCTGACCCTGCAGATTTCATCATTTCAATAGCAGCGCCTGACATTTGCGCCATTGGGTCAGTATCACCTGCCATTCGAGCTGAAGAGCGTTTGACATGCTCTTCATCATGGAACATTTGTACCTCTTCTTTTGGCTTCTCATCGCCAATCTCACCAGTACGTTTCTCGTGAAGGATTTCCTTGACTTTCCTCCCTTGAATGAGGTCTTTATCGCTTGCTTGATAGCCTTCTGCGTCCCTTTCAAGACCAACCATAGCAGCATCAGCCTTGCCCCATAACCCTTGATCTTCGGCCTTGTAGGCCTTGCTTAATTTCTTGATATTCTTAACTCTGTGAAACTCGTGGTCTCTTTCGCTTCGAGAACGTTTGAAAAATACAAATCCAAGTAGAAATGCAAAACCATAATATGCACCAATTTGCCAATTTTCAACTAGAAGTAAGTTAACTGCAGGAATAATTCTGCCAATTAATCCTGCAATGATTAAAGGAACCAATAGAATAGCCCAAGAATTTAGACTGTTCTTGTCATCATCAGCCATGTCTACCAAGGCGTTGGGAGGTGTGATATGGGTTCAATGTTACCCCCGCTTGTTAAGCAAGATTTCAGAGACTACCTAGTGACGCGGTCTCTAGCTGCACGGCCCTTTCTAAACAATCCATCAAGCAATCCTATGCTGAAAGTTGTGTGAAGTAATAACAGCATTATTGGGACTCCAACAATCAAACTTGGTTGTGAGCGAGTAAAAGATTCTAAAATACCGTGAAGAAGCAGGACAACGGTGTAAGCGGCGATTGGAATTTGCCATGCAGGGTATCCACCAACCATGTAACCAGACCAGCACAATGCTAGAGTGGTTAGCAATCCAATCCACGGTAGAAACTCAAGAATTGATGCTCTTTGAGGTGTTTGACGTATATGCTTAGTACGCCAGAATCCGTAACGATGGCCAAAACGGAGCCATCCGACAACCGAAGTCCGTTTGGCCATGTGGCAATACGATGCGTCTGAACGCCACAGACTCCAACCCTGGCCGTCAAGACGCATATTAAGTTCAGAATCCTGAGTGGTGATGAATTCGGGATTCCAACCACCAACCGCATCTAAAGCGGCTCGGCGATACAAGGTGAATGGGGGAATTGTGGTTCGCTGACAACCTGTAAATTGAGCAAATTGACCGCGGCCACTAGCCAAAGGATTCTGCAAGGTTGCCTCAATCCAGCGCCCAATCATTTTCAGAGGTTGGTCACTCTCTTTGACAAGAGTCCCTATACCAGCAATTTTTTTGCCTTCATCCCCAAGTTCATCTTCCAAATCATCAAATTCATTCATTCGTGATTCAATATGCTTGGGGGGCACCCAAACGTGACCAATCATCTCAAGCACATGAGTTGCCTCGTCAGGCAATTTTTCTAGACTGAGATTCCTAGCATCAGCAACAAAGCGATTTGGATTATCTAACAGCATAATTTCCGGACCACCTTCAACAGCAGATTTTTTAGCCAATTCTGCTATAATTTCACGTGTCCCATCATCACTACCACCGTCTACAACATGTATCAAATGCTGTTCAGCAGGCCAAGTCTGAGCCATCAAGGATAACAGACAACGCTCAATATGATCCGCCTCCTGAAAGGTCGGAACTACGGTGACAACATACGGCTCAGCCATGTGACTCAACCACCCCTGATTGGTTAATGTCTGTCAATCTTGCCACTACTCAAGCGATAGAGTTCATCATCTAAGCACTCTTCGCAACTTCCGATGAGTTCTCCGTACGCAGTGGTTTGCACGACAATCCGCCCATCCGACCACGCCCCAAGCGTTGCTAATTCTCTCAGTACCCTATTCCCCGAACTTGAACCACCAGAGTTCAAAGAAAATGTATTCCCCGTCACTGAAAAAGAAATGAAATGGGAGTTTGAGGAGGTTGACCTAAGTAAATTCCTTGAACGTATTTCCGAATTGAGGATCCTTGATACAGCCCTAGATGCAATGGGTGCGAACTTGTATGATAATGAAACCGTTTTTTCACTTTCCCGCCAAGCTGCTTTAGCAGGAAAAGTCGCCTTTGTTCTAAATGATGAAAAATCACTTGGCGGTACAATCGACATAACCCTCCGCGGCGACAACTTAGCCGCTTGGATTGAAGAATCAACTTGGCATGAAGGAAGAATTGAGTATCCTCGCTCACTAAGTGATGATTGGTCTATGCACAAAGACGGCGAAGTCAGCGAATGGGTTGACGAAAATTCAGACCGGTGAATACTACAATCACAGGTTTTCAATTCCCCGCTCTTGTATTCGCTTCACAAATTCAACATCTGGTGGAAGCCATTCAACATCCATCAATTCATCCACAGCAAGCCAGCGGTT
>JAQXFA010000143.1 GCA_029250565.1 Candidatus Thalassarchaeaceae archaeon | reverse complement strand
ATCGAGGTCACGCCAGTCAATGATGCACCAACACTTGATGTATCATCCTTTGATAACTTGATGATTAAGGTTGATGAAGAGTTCAACTTCAATGTGGCAGAAAGCATGTCGGATGTTGATGACCCAGTAGATCCAATCAATGTGATAGTTTCCTCAGATACATGGAAGACAGGTTCTCGATACAACGCTCTTACCGGAGAAATCAAAGCTTGGTTCGATGAAGAAGGTACCCACACTATTTCCATAGTAGTACGTGATTCACATGATGGAATGAATGCTTACGATGTCACAATTGATGCCGTTGATGATTTGCCATTGTTTTGGTCTGATAATGTAGAGACAGGCGACTTGATGATTAACGCTGAAAACATATTTGTTGGTGAATTGCCAACCTTTGTAATAACTCAGCACAGTGATTTGGTATTGTCTGACATTTCAATAGAGTGGTCAATATGTAATATGGATTCAGGTATCTGTTCCGACTTTGGAATTGAGAACCCAACATCAATAGTAGAATACAATTTCAGCGTTGTAAAAGACGGTGGCGTGTTATTCCGTGATTATGTTAAGGTTAAAGTGATGGCTGTTGATTCCGACGGATTCGATAGAGAGACATCAATTGGAATGAAATATGATGTTACTGAAGAACGCCCAGAAGTGGTTGATGATTCAACTGATGATACCATAACTAATGGAGAAACAGCTAGCGCAGGAGGAAATGCAGGCATGGTCGTATACGGCATCATTGGTGCATTCATCGTTGCTCTTCTAATCGCTGTAACCCTTGGAGTTATGCTCCTTCGTGGTGGTAAGGAAGAGGAACTAGGAATGGGTTACGGTGCAGCATCTCCAATGGGCATGCCACCAGCACCTGCAGCAGGACTAGGAATGGTTCCAGACTACACACAACTACCAGCCGGTGGGAACTATGTGACTAATGATTCAGGCCAGACAGTCTATCTCTCAGCAGATAACACTGACTGGACAATGCAGGCAGACAATTCATTCGTCCGTACCCGCTAATCGTAGTATCAACAATACAGGGGTTTACCCTCGCTAAGGCCTAACTAATGGTTAGTGTTCACTCTAGCATCCTATCGGATGTTTCAATTGCTGACCACATATACCCTTGTTGATGGCAAACGGCCCCCGTCCAGATGGTGACGCCACTCGTGCAAGAATTCTCACATTTCTTGAACAAAACCAAGGCGCCCACCTTTCAGCCATTATTCGTGCCCTTCAACTAGGAAATCATCAAGCAACTATTCATCTCAAAACCTTAGAGGGTCAGTCCGCACTTTGGGGAAGAAGGGAAGGTCAGTTTTTGAGATATTTCACCAGTACAATCCCCTCCCACACTTCACCTGAGGATTTACCTAACCCACCACAAATATTCACACCTGATTCAATGCAGTTTCGAATTATTGATCGCTTAGCAAGAAACCCTAACCCTAGCAAAAATACCGGTGCCCTTACGCAAGGAAAACTTGCAGCCGAACTAGAATGTAGTCAACAACTAATCAGCCATCATTTGATTGCTTTAGAAAAAAGCGGATGCATAAAATCTCGAAAATCAGGTTTCCGTAAAAACTGGAGTGTCATAGCTCCAGGGCTGCAAGCGATTACTGGCGGGTTACGCTCATTGTCAACTGTAGACCATCATGATTTGGAAGCATTAATTACTCATTATGGTGGGCAATAATTGATTCAAATAAACCTAATACCCTCAATATTTACTTATTTCCGTAGGTTTCCGGATTCAACATATTTGTAATTAGTATAATAACAAGTGCCAAATCAGCCGAAACAATATAAAACGGTCGTTTTGCCGGTGAAAGTATGGCATCTGTATCAGATAACCTACAAGCAATGATCGACACCCTGATGGGTGCAATGAAAGACGCTGAAAAGCACGAGCGCGGCACAGATGCCGCCTCACGCCGCCTACGCGGTGTACTATCAGCAACCGCAAAGAGCTGCAAGTCTCTTCGTGGCCAGATCCAAGACGAACGCTGAAGTTCCTTCAACGTCAATTGGTATTCTTTCCAGTACATGCGAACACGGTCCGTCTTGGGGGGGTTTTCCCTTCCAAGCGGGCCATTTTTTTTTGTAATTTTTTACTAATTTTAGTCTTCATAATAATCTATGATTGAATGGATGGATTGATGCGGGAAGAACTACTCGCAAGGTTGTGGCCAAGAACTCAAGCAAGTCAGGTAAGTTGTCATCTGTACCGCTCAAAAAGCGAAGTAGATTACGTAGAATCCTAGCCTTCATCCCTTGGGCAGTAAGAGGTGGCTACAAAGTTGCAAAGAAACTGCCAAAAGACAAGCGTCAAGAATTGATTGCAGTCGCAAAAGACCCCGATGCCTGGGGTGAAGCAATCGCAAAAGGCTGGGATGCCACTAAAGTAGAGGCGATTGAGGCTAAAGATGGGTTTGTAACTCTTGGTAAAATCGCCTTAGGGAGAAAAACCAACAGGGCTGAAAGAAAGCAAGCAACAGCACAACTTGGAATGCTTGGTATTGTTGTATTGCCACTCAGAGTATTTCTAATCCCAGGTTCTGAAATTTTACTCGGCGTAGCCGCATTTGTCATCCCGTGGAGACTTGTCCCAGACAAGTGGATTCCTTTCCAATCACTAAGAGACAATCCGGATGAAGAGATTCAGAAGCAGAAAAAGAAGAGACTCAAACTATTCAGAAAAGACCGTCAAAGAATAGTCGACAAACTCGATTGAGTTTAGTCAGTTGGTTTAATTTCTGGTTCACTAACATGTGTCGACCAAATTTCCCAATTGCCTCCTCCATTCATGAAATCAGCACATCCTAGTAAGGTCATGTTCCATTCTTCTAGATGCCCATCTGTCCAATTCGTGTCCGGTGCAAAAATAATCCATTGTACATTGGAGAGATTACCACGATTTTCCAGTTTCACCCCATTTGCTAGTTCGTCTTGCCACCCTGAGTCTGGAGACCTCCAGTGTCCGGTTATGTTTCTTTGATCTACATCGTCAATCTCTGTATGGAATGTATAGAGGTAGTGCATTCCCAAAGTACCATCATGAATGAATAGGAAATCCTCCCCCTCTTCCATGTTATTGTCTAATACATCAGCCGCATCGTCAGTCCAGTAGGTCTGTCCGTGTATTCCCGCAAGTAGGGAAATTGGAATGATTAGCAGGATTCCAACAGCGAATACGGCACTCTTTTGTCCAGGACTTTCAAGAGATGGAAGGTCAGGATATAGGTGATTAAGGTGGGCCAAAAGCATCAGAATTGGAATCATGATAAGTGATATGTAGCGACCATTATTGCCCATCGTCCACATTACCCAAGGCCAATCTGCATTCCAAATTATTGATTCATAAGTCCATAATGCTGCGACATAAATCGTGATCGCAGTAGTGAATCCAGTGATTGTAATCGCTAAGAAGGTAGTCGGCATATCTTCAGTGTTAACGAGTTTCTTCCAAGCGGAGCAAATGAAAGGCCAAATCATCATTCCAAATAATGAGTATATCAGAACAATATCAAAAATTGCAACGATCAGGGCAAAGAAAAATCTTGGTGCATTTACTGAGATAACAGAGAGTGTTGCACCTCCACCAGTTGCTCCAATAACCAGCATGGATATTCCAACAACAGCAGATGTCAGCAATCCGCCGCGCAGCGGATTGCGAGTTACAGAGTGAAGTGCCGGCAGATAAATGTCAATCAAATGATATGCCAATACTGCCAAACCAAAGAATACTCCATACATCGGATTGATTCCCTTCAACATCATGATTCCCATCATGCAAATAGCGGATGCTAAAGCACCACCAATGCGGTATTCAATCCCTTTCTCAGCAACTAATTTCGCGTTGATTAAAACAATCATAACAACAAACATTGCAATTGTTGGTTCAGCATAGGCCCTTCCAGTTGAGAAAACAAATGTTGGATAAATTGCAATTAATGCAGCAGCTCTTCTACCATTCCCTTCAGAGAACATCCCGTATGCGATTCCTCCGAGGCCAATTAGCAACAAGGTGAGTACAATAGCCAACCCTCTAACACCCATTTCTCCAAGAGATGATGGGGCTAGGGATAGAGTCCATCCATCGTCAGAAGGGGCGTAATCAGGGTCACTTGCTAAATTGTCAATTGGTCGTGTGTGACCCCAAACAAGACTCCCATCATCATCTTCAGCAAGACGAGTATGAGTGTCCACTCCTAATTCGCTGGAAAATGCAGTAAACACATTGAGTAGAATGCCACCAATCAGTAACCATTTCCAGAACTGCTTGTTATCAACAAATGACCACCAAGCCGTCGCCGATTCATCGGAAGAATCGGCATCATCTGTTGCTTCCACAATTTTAGGCTGAGGTTAGACTGCAATTGAGCCTTCGGCTCAATCAGAAATCAAAAAGCGAGGTTTGCCCACCTGAGCGCAATCTGCCAGCGGCTTCCATCCGATTCAGTGCTCTACCAATTCGGCGCTCAGAGAAATCGTGTCCATCAACTAGCATTTCCCGCAATCCAGTTTCGTCACACATTCCATGATTTGCAATGGGTTCATCTGAGGCTGGGTGGTTTAGGAAAATCTCCCTTATCTCCTCAAGCCTTTCTGGTATTTCCTTGTCTTTTGCGGCGCACACTTCCTCAATTGTTCCATATTCACGTATCAATTTGAGACCCGTTTTAGGCCCAATCCCTTTGATTCCAGGATGAAAATCAGTACCTACCATGATACCAAGGTCAACAAGTTGTTCGTAGGTTAGGCCATTCTCATCCAAAAGTTCTGCCAAGACGATTCGCTCAGCATGAACCATTCTTCCGAATTTTTTCGTACCATGCGAGGTGAGGTTCCTCACCATTACTGGTGCCCCATAGAGTAGTGTATCCCAATCTTGGCTTGCTACTGCACCTACATCTCCACGAGCACATCTAACCGCAGCGGCCCCTTCTGCTTCCATCGGTGCTTCGATGTTAGCAATCCCAAGCAAGTCCAACATTGCACGTGTTTCAGCAACCATCTCACGAGTGTAAGACACAATTTGTGAGCCTAGTTTCTGTGCGGTAGTCCAATCTTCATCGGCAACCGCCCTGTCCCACTTTTCTTTTGCATCATCTTTACGAGATTTCCGACTTGCTAGAGTTTCCATCTTCAAATCGTGTGGCCTACCATCAAACACAAAGACAGGATCAATTCCATATTCGATCATTATCGTTGCACGATCAAGAAATCCCATTAGATGCGATACAGGGTGCCCATTGGAATCAGTAAGAGGTCCACCATCAGCGCCTTCTCCACGTTTACGTAGACTGGTGATGAATTGGTATGCGAGTAGAAACGCATCAATAGCAACCCGCTGCCCATTGAAGTCAGATAATTCAACAGGATGTGGCGTGGCTAAGTCCCTCAGGTTACAGCCCAAGGAATGTCACCCCACTCACAAGTCGTCGTCATCGAAGTCGAAGTCGTCAAAATCTTCTTCATCATCATCAAAATCAAATTCCTCATCGTCGAAATCATCATCTTCCACAACTCTTCTAGGTCGCCGATTTCGAGTCCATTGAAACAAGCCCACTCCAGCTAATATAAACCCAAGTAATGTCAATAGGAGTGGGTAGTATTGCCAAGTATATTTCACTCCCACCAATTCAACAATTGTGTCACCATTTACATCCTTCTCCGGAATAACCCATCGTCCACCGAATGTGTCATCCTTGACCCAGAATTGGTTCCCTTCATCACTTGGAACAGCCCACTGAGGGACAACGCGAGATTCTCCATCACTGGTAGTTGTGTTGACTAATTTGACATTTAATATCAGGGCAGAGCCAGGTGTGGGGTCAAGTGCGGTCAATGAAAAATAGAGTTGTACATACTCACGACCTCTTGAACTACTCTCAGCAGGGTCGCTCAAAGTCTCTGCTGCTGATTCAAAACCAAGACCATAGTGCCAATCTCCATGGCCATTGATGTCTTTTGCTCTGTAGATTATGTCGTAAGGAATGTAAACTTGGAATTCAGTTCCAGCAGTTAATTCTCCAAGGAAAGTACCATCTCTTTCTTGTAATGCTGCTAACTCATCAATAGTCCACACATCAGGGTCATTCTCATCAACAGCAGTTGCTAACGCAACAGGTCCAGAAACGATTGGAATAATTGTGAATGATGCAATCATTCCTATTCCAACCATCACGACTGCAAGGACTTTGAAAATCCCAGTTGGTGGCATCAAGAACATGATTCCAGCAACAATACCAATGCTAAGTAGTAACATGAAAATTGGCCCACCGACTCCACTAGTCGCAACTTCATGGTCGGTAAAACCTGCAGTTCCAACTGCGTACGGTGAAACGTAGTCCTTTCCTTCTTCTAATTCAAGTCCAGGCACTTCCTCTTCGTATGGAGGTAGTATTGGGACAACCATCTCAAAATTATCACGACCAAGATAGAGGGTGTAACTATCAGTGAGGCCACTTGATTTAGTGAATTGAAGGCGCATACCGAATACTTCTCCTCCCTCCAATTCGTCAATATTATGTCCTGCAAATGAATAAGTGTAGATGTCTCCATCCACTTCATCAGGGCCAGCAAGTGTAATTGATGACATATCAGCGAGACCATTTTGCGCACCCATTCGAAGCGTCAATGTTACTTCTTTACTGCAACCACTACAATTGATTGCAAGGTTTAGGGTGCCAGTAATAGGTTGTTCAGCATCAATTCCAGTTGCATTTTCATTGGCATCAGTGCCATCAAAAGTGAATTCTCTAATTCCGCCTCCGGCATTAGCATCACCTGGTATATTTCCCTCAAAGAAACTAGTGGCTGATTGCCCGTCATTTGATTCAGCATGGTTCCAAGTAGTCCATTGAGTTCGGTCAGCTTCTGAATCATCCCCATACATGTAGAGAATTGGTTGCTCAAAAGTAAGCACCCGATCAGGGTCTGCTTCATCATCCTGCATGGTTGATGCACC
>JAQXFA010000142.1 GCA_029250565.1 Candidatus Thalassarchaeaceae archaeon | reverse complement strand
GTAGTATTAGTTTGAAAGTGGCAGAGTCCTCAGGTTGTGACCACAATGATGCAGTGGCAGAATTAAGAATAGCATTCATTGATTCCGCTCAGCCAAATAATCCAAAGTCTCATGTTGTTACTATAAATTTGAAAGAATCATTTGCCACCATTGTTGTTTCAATAGATGCCGATAATGAAGTGATAGAATCTGATGAATCAAATAATATGCAAGAGCGTGAGATGTTATTGCAGGCAGGTTCCGATGCAGGGGCAGATTCCATTCTTGATCTTGCTTCTAATAACATTCTTTTAGCACTGATGGGGACTCTTTGGATTGTAATTATTTTGTTAGGTGTATCAGCAGTACGTGGACGTCGTAGAAACCGAAGGAACATACATCCAAGTCTGCGGAATGAAGGTAACTGGTGCAGTGATGGGGATAAAAAGAAGAAATCAAAGAGAGGGAAATCTAAATCCAGCACAGAACCAGCTTATGCTGAAGTTCATTCAATGGATATGTCAGCAACTTCACAATCAACACTTGATGTCAGTGATTTAGATTTGGCACCTAGTGACCCAACTCCTGACTCAGCACCTAGCGGTGCACTTGAGCCATTAGGTGACATTGGCTACGACCCTAGTGAGGAGAAAGCGAAGAGTGATGAATTCACTATCGGCGATTTAATTGATGGTTTACTATAGAATATTCCAACAATATCTGTTTTAGAGAGAGGCCCTGTGCCAACAACATGGAGGCGGCTCTTGATGAGTACTGGCTTTCAGGAGACCCTGCATGGCGGCCACTAAGTAAAGGCGATTCACCATCAGAGTGGGTTGATTCAGAAATCGACCCAAATGAAGAGTGGTCATCATGGCAACGACAAAGACTCCAACCAATGGCTGCACGATTCGTTTTTGGCCCTGCTTGGTCAATTGGATTATTGATAGCTTCAACATTTCCACTAATTTTTCCAGGTAACACTCCCGATGACCAAACGGTTGCATCTCTGCTTTTCTTCTCAGCATTTATCTTGTTACTAATCTCAGCTACTAGAATCGCTTCGTCTATGCCGGATGGTGATGGGATTCAGTTGTTGAAATGGTTGTGGTTTGCTAATGGTTCTGCAAATCTCACAAAAACGGTTGGAATACCTATTCTTGGTGGTTTGGCATTTGTTGCTCATATTGTGATAGATGTTCGAATAGGGTGGATCTCTTATGGCTTGTTTCTAGCTCTTTGGTACCACATTACTTTCCGCGTAGCAAATACACTAATACCGCCATCAGGTCGCTGGTTAGTTCCCTTGAATACTGAATTTGATGATTCTAGAATTGATGATTCATGGCAAGTGGTTGCCCGTGGATTTAGGGGTGGCCGTCTTGCTTTCAAACAATTGAGCGGCGGAAGAAAATTAGAGTTACACGGAGTAAACCGCGGTGGTGAGAAATTTTTAGCACTTCATTTCCGTCACCCCTCCAGCATTCTTTTTGACCCGTTTGTTGATGAAAGTAAAATTGGGGAGATTCAGAATTTTGGTTTAGGATCATGTGGCCCTCGTTTAGAAGGAATCCAGAAGGAATTAGCAAAGCCTCCTATTGATTTAGTTGCAAGTAGTTGGTCAAGTAGATTCAATTATCCTGAAGAAGAGGAATAATTTAGAACTCTGAATTTAGCCACATATCGTGCTGAAAAAATTTAGATTAGATTCCTCAGGGCTTTTGAGGTTGAAAATAGCCCAAATTGAAAACCCAACATTAGAGCCAGAATGGGTTTCGTGTGCTGACCATTTAGATAATCTACCAACCTTAAGCGATATTAGTCACCTCTCAATCCCTTTACAAGGTAGGATTTTACGATTGAGCTCCTACCTTTCGGCATCCCGGCCTAGTTCAGGTCCTTGGTGTGCTAGAGGGATTCTCGCTGCCAGTTCTCAAGGATGTACAGGTCTCTCTCTTTCACTAATTGATTCGTGGCTTTCCAAACATTGGTCTAGTGTTCAAGAGGCTAGAGCAAGGGTAGTGACGCGTAGTTATTTGCAGCGATTGAAAAGTGGTGTTTTGGGGAGTAGAGAAATTTCACCAGGAGTCCTTGACTGCTCTGATATTTCTGCATCCATGACTCCATCAATTATACGCCATAGAAACTGGCTTCGGAAAAGTAAAGATTGGGTGGTATTAAGTGGTGGCGATCACCTTTCAAATGGTTATTGGGTTTGGCACTTTGATGCATCAGGGATAGGGACGGTATTGCAGAAAAAAATGGGTCGAAACCGCTTAACAGAATTGTATGATGAAATCGGTATCCATTTGAACCACCCGCGAGTCGAGGTGATTGATGGACATCTGTATAGTGCTCGGTAGCAAGTCGGATTTACCAATCTCAAACAAGTGTAGTGCAGTTCTTGAAGAGTTCAATATTGAGCACGAAGTAAGAGTTGCAAGCGCACATCGTGCGCCAAAATATCTTGAAGGGGTTATTGATAATGCAATTGCAGATGGCTGCAAGATTTTCATTGGAATGGCAGGGATGGCAGCAGCATTACCCGGAGTAGTCGCATCAATGACAACTCTACCAGTAATTGGTGTACCAGTTGGAGGGAAAGTCCCCCTAGATAGCCTGCTATCAATCGTGCAGATGCCACCTGGTATGCCGGTAGCAACAGTTGGAGTTGACCGAGGTGATAACGCTGCGGTTCTAGCAGTTCAAATGTTGGCTTTATCAGATCAAGAATTAGCTGATCGTTTTACAATTTGGCGTGAGGAAAAGACTGCCAAAGTCATTGCAGATGATGAATCATTAAGAGAGTGAATCTAATGATTAGCGCTGCTGATTTAATTGATGAAGCAATTTCTAATCTCAAGGAATCAATTGATGATGTCGCAATAATTGCTTGTTCTGGTGGAATCGACTCATCTGTAGCAGCAACTCTTGCTAACCGTGCAGTTGGTGGACTTCTCCATTGCGTTTATGTTGATACTGGATTGATGCGCAAAAATGAGACAGAAGATGTTCAAAGAGTGCTCTCTGAACTCGGATTAAATCTGACAACAGTTCACGCCGCTGACCGCTATTTCGAGGCATTAAAAGGAGTTACAGACCCTGAAACAAAACGCAAAATAATTGGCGAATTATTCATCAGAATTTTTGAAGATGAGCAGAAAAAAGTCGGAGCAAAATATCTTGTTCAAGGTACCATCGCTCCTGATTGGATAGAGTCTGGCGGTGGCGTTAGAGATGTCATAAAATCTCATCACAATGTTGGTGGATTACCGGATGATGTTAATCTGGATATAGTTGAACCTCTCCGAGATTGCTACAAAGATGAAGTAAGAGAAATGGCTCGTGAATTAGGTATTCCTTCTTCTGAGAGGCAACCATTCCCTGGTCCTGGCCTAGCAGTTCGTGTGCTTGGCGAACTAACCCCGGAAAGGGTTGAAGTTTGTCGGGAAGCTTGTGCAATTGTTGAGGAAGAACTTGAGGCTGCTGCTTCAGAAGGTAAGATGGAACTTCCATGGCAGTACTTTGCAGCACTACTTCCAGTGCGCTCGGTGGGCGTACACGGTGACGTTAGGGTGCATGGCGAGACAGTGGTTATTCGTGCAGTAGCGAGTTTTGATGGGATGAGTGCGCGCTACTCACTAATACCTCATGAAATTCTTGAGAAGATTAGCATACGAGTTACGAACACTCTAAAGGGTGATGTAAACAGAGTTGTTTACGATGTCACTCACAAGCCACCTGGCACTATTGAATGGGAATGATTTGAGCCCACATTAAACGCTGAGTTAGTGTTTTGTCAGTTTTAGAACATGCTTGGGTAGCCTCAACAATGTTTTTCTTGATGCGATTCATTGATGAAGGGGTGGTCGGTGGGCCGCCTTGTTGCCGTGTTAGCTTAGCTGGTGGAGCGGCGGACTGTTAATCCGCAGGTCGCAGGTTCAAACCCTGCACACGGCGCCAAATAAACCCGGCTTTCAGCAATTGTTTGTAGTTGGTATAATAGTCATTCAATGCTGTTTTAGTCGTTGATATGCCCCTGCGGGGCAATTTTTGTTTTTGGAATCATTCAAGTATTTGTTATCCCTCCCGAAGGATATGTCACGCAATAACAATCAAGTTGTTCGGAATAGAAGTCGTAGCATTATGTTGTCTTGCTTAATGCTTTTTGGAGCACTTTCTGCAGGTATTCCAAATGCAACAGCAATAACTGGTAATGAAACAATTTTAGGAAGTTCTCTGACAAATAGTAGTACGGATTTGAGTATTGGGAATTTAGATACAAGTGATTCCTATTATTGGTGGGTTTGGGTTTTGAATTCGTCAGGTAACCTTACTGATTTTGATTATGGATTAATTTCTCCTAATAGTTCTTCAATGACTGTGCAGTCAACATGGATCACGCCTTCTGTTATTGGTAATTATACCGTTAGCACGGAACTTTATGACAGTACTATGACTACATCTTTAGTTAATTATACAATTGGTACTTTCTATATTAGTGGTAGTGGGGGGACCAGTAGCAATGGGTCTCAGAACGATGCTGGTTCAGGAGGAGATGCTGGAAATAATGCTACTGCATCATACAACTTATCAGTCACATCGGGCTCAACTTATGCTGGTTATGTTGATCAAACTGATATTCAAGATTGGTATCGGATTTTTGTCCCAACAGGCAAGGGCATGACTGCAAGTATGTCATTTAATGGGGTAACAAACGGGACTAACAATTTAGATCTTGTAATAATTGATTCAGCAGTTACTTTTTACATTGATACATCATATTATTCAAATCCCGAAT
>JAQXFA010000141.1 GCA_029250565.1 Candidatus Thalassarchaeaceae archaeon | reverse complement strand
CATTGTGTCTGCGTATATTTTTTCATTGTACAATTCCCAACCAAAAGTTGCATTGTCTCCTGATTGCCACGAGCGACGATAAAATTCTGCAGTAATTGGATATGAGGTAGCACTGTTGTATACTTCATTTTCATCAAAATTGATTTGATTCAAAGTCATGTCTCTAAGTGGGGCTTCCACATTAAATGTGTAAGATATCATATCATCAGATGAATCTGCATCATTATCTGTGAACATGAAAAAGATAGTATGAATTCCCGTAAGGGATGGCTGATACATATTTACGAATGAGACATTCACTATTTGATAACCAGATACTGTACTTGTGCTAGAATACCCTTCACTGGTACCACCTGAGCATGCAATCTGGGCGGTATGGTCCCCGGGACATATTTGCCAACTAATTTGCCGAGAAGAATGTGATGAGAATAAATCGTTCTTAATTTGCACTTTTGGTGAGATAAATGATGTATCTCTATCATAAGTTGCACCTTCAATTGGCTCAATTCCCGAAATTATGCTTAAATCACCAGAAACTACAGCGCTTGCAGTAGGGGTAAATGCTGTAAAAGAGGCTAAAATCATAGAAAATACTAGCAATTTAGCATAGGCTCGCGCGCCCGTCCTATCCCTCGCGCCCCCACGCATGAGAGGACCTAAAACATGGGAGCCGTAAATAGCAAACGGAAGTTAGACAGGAAAAATGGTTCATTCAGCCCTTTGATGCCCACGGCATTTTGGTATTTGCTAGCCCAAACCCTACACCTTCACTAGCCAACGCTATGAAACCGACTTCAACATCTGATGGATATTGATTAATCCCCCACTTTAGAACTTCTTCAAGGTCATGTCCTTCTGCCACTCTGTCAGCAATTCTAACTGACGACATCTTGAGAGTAATTTGTTCACCAATTCCTGTTGCTGCAATCCCAACACGTTCGTCACACCATAAGCCAGCACCAATTAACGGGACATCGCCAATTCTTCCTGCAGGCATTGCCGTACAACCCCCAGTTGATGAGGCCGCAACAATAAGTCCGGTTTCATCACGGACAACTGCCCCTACTGTGTCATTTCCTGTGGGTTTTAATGAGCCTTCTACATCTTCTCGATCTATCCCTATGCTATCGGCAAATTCCCTAGCACCTCTACCAGCTAGAATGTTGACTTTTTCATCCAATAGTTTTGCCGCTACTAGGATTGGATTCTTAGTCTGTTGAATGCAGGTAATTGCCCCATATTGACCGTTGCTTGTCATCACTGCGGCATCGAGTTGTAAACTACCATCTGACCTTATTCGACCACCAGTTCCAGCATTCAATGCTGGGTCATCTTCCATTATTACTACAGATGCTAAAGCAGCATCCAACGCCGTACCTCCGGATTGCAGTATGTTCCAACCTGCTTCAACAGCAGCATCAACACCTGGCTGATCTTTAGCACTGTGCCCAGCACCCCCATGGCATACAATAGCTGGGCTAGAGATTGTACCAACGTTATCCATCATACATTTACCTCAGTAGCATCTAATATTATATCTTAGAATTTGAATTACTATCTCTCGCGATAATGAATGAGAATAGACTCACCATCAGAAAACACGTGGTCACCCCAATCATCACTTACGACGCCATCAACCATCATTACCAATTCGTTAGTTTCATTCACTTGATATGGCCCGAATTGAGTTTCATCAAATATTATACCCCATATTTCTGTAAACACCCCTAGAGTGACGTTAGCTGGTTCATGTGTTTCAACATGGATTTTCCCCGATGTATCGTGTGTATGTGCGACGTGCATAGCAGAAGGACAAGCATCTGTATCAATACCCACATTAGCCGCAATTGTGTAAGTGGTATCCTCAATTTGAATTACGAGTGAAGGGTGAATGTGCATGACTAAATTTGAATGGCCATTCAAACACTCCGTTGCAAGCGACGGTTCTGGCTGAATTTCATGTGGGGAAATTGTGCCATCTCTTACTGCTTCAAGGAAATCACTTAGTAAATCAACAACTTCTGAAGTCTTCCATTCAGGATTTCCAATTCCATGCTCAGCATCGGCAAATTCATGATGCCAAAATATTGAGTTATTGGACGAAAGTGCATCTGCTAATTCCTGACTCTGTGAAGGTGGAACTGAAGTGTCATTAACTCCATGCATCAATAGCATTGGTGGTTCGCTTCCATTAACAAGTAATGCCGGGCTTGCTGAAATTACCGATTCGTTAGTACAATCAGTCCCCACGCTACAGGCCAATAGTGACTCCATAGGCCATGGCTTAGAGATATTTTGAGATTCAAAATAATCTGAAAGCGTGTAGAAATTAGTGACTCCAAACCAATCAACAACTGCATTAACTTCACTAGAATAATTCATGCTTCCCAATGATGAGTTATCATATATTGTATCGCCATTAGTAACGGCTAACATGACGCTTAGATGCCCCCCTGCAGATGAGCCACCGGCTACAATCATCTGTGAATCAATCCGATATGTTTCCGCATTTTCCTTCAACCAACGAATTGAAGCCTTGGCATCTTCAATTTGTGCAGGCCAAACAGCCTCGTTTGTCAAACGATAATTAATGCTGGCAACTGCCCATGTACCATTTCCTGAATCATAAAGTTGCATGGCTGCACTTTCAGGGTGTAATGCCTTGTCACCAGCAGCCCAACCACCCCCATGGATGTTCACAAAAAGTGGGTGGGGGCCTTCACCACTTGGAATGTAGAGATCAAGTAGTAAATCGCTAGTAGAAGCGTTAGCATAAACCACATCATAGAATACCTCTGCCTGAGGTGGAATTGTTGTGTTATTGTCAACATCAGAAGGAGGTAAAACATCATCCTCTGGTGGATCGATTGGATCGTTGTCTACTGTGCTTCCAAGACAACCTGAAAGTGCGCTAAATAGCAGAATGATGACCACTAATACCAAACTTCTCATGGCTCTATGAGAAATGGAATATGAGATTAATGATTGGGTCAAATGTCCACCAACATCAATTATTCAATATAGAATTGGTTTCCAGTATATGATAAACTCTGGATTCTCAAGCAGTACTTGGACTACCTTGATCAGTGGTCAAACGGTCAACTATCTTACCTAGCCGCTCTACCAAACTTGCGCGCGCATCGCCGTCCACCAAAGCGTATTCTAGAACTTCGTCTAGAGTATCAACAGGAAGTACGGTAATCATATCTTTGTATTCATCATCAATTAGAACATCGTTCATGTTTGCGCGTGGGATGATTACTCGTGAGATACCTGACTTTGCAGCCGCTTCAATCTTTGCTGTAACACCGCCAATTGGAAGCACTTCACCACGGACTGAGAGTGAACCTGTCATAGCTAAATTCTGGTCAATTGGAATCTCCTCAAGTGCTGAAATTACTGCTGCTGCGATGGTGATGCTCGCTGAATCGCCGTCAACCCCATGAGTGTCAACAAATTGAATGTGAATGTCAAAATCTGCAACATCTTTGCCAGTTAATTTCTTGATGACTGCACTTACATTGGTAACAGATTCTTTTGCTAAATCTGATAATCCACCAGTAGCAAATATTGAGCCACCCTTCTTTTGTGAAGGAGTTACTAATGCTTCAACTGGTAACATGATGCCACTGAAGTCAGAAAGGCCAGTGTTAGCACCAAGAACTGCCAAGCCATTTACTCTGCCAACTCTCTCGCCACTGTTCACTATCATTGAGTAATCCATTCGGCGCTCGATCATTCTGTCAGCAACTTGTTGTTCAAGGGGTTTAGCAATATTTCGTGCACGTAGCACATGATGAGCAGATGTGAATTCTGAACCATCGGCACAGGCAAGATCACCAGCAACCCGAACTAATCCACCAAGTTCACGTAGGCGAAGAGTGAGTTTACCACGTCTACCTGCTCTCCTCTGGGATTCTCTTAACAACACAGCAATTGAACTGCGATCAAAGTGCGGAATTGGAACACCACTCTTTTTATTCATCTCATTTGCAACTTCTTGGGCGATGAAACGAATTACACGTCGGCGGTTACGAGCGGTATCGGGCATCTCAGAATTGACGAAAACTTCGTAACCATATCCACGAATCCTGCTACGTAGTGCAGGATGCATTCCTTGCAAGGCATCCAAGTTACCTGCTGCAACCAAAATGAAATCACAAGGAACTGGTTCTGTTGTAGTTAATGCACCACTGGACCGCTCTGAGCGTCCAGAGATAGGTAGTTGCTTCTCTTGTAATGCGGTGAGTAATGCCTGCTGTTCTTCTAAGCGAAGTAGATTGATTTCGTCAATAAACAAAACGCCACCATGGGCCTTGTGAATTGCTCCTGCCTCGACTCGGTCATGCGCAGGAGTCTCCATCCCTCCTGATTGAAATGGGTCGTGGCGAACATCGCCAAGCAGGCTACCTGCTAAATTACCAGTTGCATCAACAAATGGAGGGACATCATCGCGTTCGTGCTTAACAAGCAGTTTCGGAATTCGTGAGTCATCACCCGCTGTAAGCCGGCTACGCAAGAACATGAATCCAAATCCAAGAATCAATAATCCGAATAAAAGAGTAAGGATATCTCCAGTCATTATCGTCATCCAAACAAGAATTGCGGCGATAAATCCGGTAATGAATAACAGAGTCTTGTTGGTCTTTTCCCTTGCCATTCGAAGTTGAGCCCTTCTCTCTTTGACAATTCTGTCACCTCTACCTGCTGGCACGGTTCTAACCCGTGGTTCATTCTCATCCTCTTCATTTGGATAACATAGTGTATCCTCCAAAGTGTCATCAGGCATTAACTCAGTCATTGCTCTAGCAAGCATTGACTTCCCTGTCCCAGGGTCCCCAATCATCATCATGTGACGACGTTGTTCAGCGGCTTTCTTGATTACAATGTTAGCTGATTCTTGACCAATAACTCGGTCAACCAATTTTTCAGGAATTGGTACATCTGCAGTTGTTTCAATGTCAACTGTTTGAATCCATTCATCAACTGGCATGGTCTCGATTTTGTCAACCTCAGAAATTTCAATGTCGCCGAATTCGCCTTCTGATTCCCAATCCTCTGGGAGAGGTGCATCTGCAACATTTAATGTTGGGATTTCAGTATCTTCACTGACTTCCTCAGCAACTATCTCATCCACCTCATCAGACACTGCAATACCTCCTGTTGAAGTGTGCTCGTCCCCCGACCATCATTAAACTGCGCACTCAAAATAAAAGTACGCCCATAGGGCGTTATCAGCACCCCACGCTTATTTAGTGGGGTTTTCAGTAATTTTTTGCCAATTTCACCAATCAAAGCATTGACTTTAGATGACCCCCCGGCCAAACCTGAGGGAGTAACATGGAAGGTCGAGTTTTAGCACTTCGAGAGGAGAGCGGGAAAGTTCATCTCATAAAAATTGAAGATCGTGAAATTAAAGTTCGTGGCATTGGTAGAATCAACCCCTCGCGAGACCTAAAAGATGCTCAACCGGGTAAAAAAATATCAGTTGGTCAAAAGGAATTTTTGGTACTGAAACCTCGCTTGAGAGAAATGACTGAAGGGATGCACAGAAGAGCTCAAATAATCACTCCGAAGGATGCTTCACTACTTACTTCAATGCTAGGAATAACCTCCGGTGACCGTGTCTTAGAACTTGGATTTGGCTCTGCAGGATTGACCCTACATTTGGCAAATATTGTGGGTAAAGATGGATTGCTAACCACAGTAGAACTTCGTGAGGAACACGCTGAAGTGGGGATGGAAAATGTCGCCTTGGCAACTTCAAGTTGGGAGAGTTTTCCAGAGTTTCACCTTGTTGAAGGAGATGCATATGATTCTGCGACTGCGGATGCTGCTAGTTCAATATCAGATCGTTTTGATGCTATCAGTATTGATTTACCAGAGCCATGGCGTGCAATACCTCATTTCTCAGCCCTGTTAGCAGTTGGCGGCAGACTTTCCTGTTATTGTCCAGTAACCAGCCAATTGGAATCATGTTGGGAAGCATGTGAAGAAGCCGGCTTGGAAGTTGAATGGGCAGGTGAACGAATTGACCGTGTTTGGACTAAAGCATCCAAAGGAGGGGTTCGACCGGGGAATAATCCGATGGGACATACTGCTTTCATTCTAGTCGCAATGAAACAAAATTGATGGGTGAAAATCTCAGCAAGATGAGATTTATTCGACTACTCGAACTGATTCTTTGCATTTTGGACAGGTGAACTTGAATGGTGGTTGACGCCCCTCTGGCATCTTGAGTGATGATGAACAACCTGGACAGTTTACTCGACCATCAACCATTTTCGCACCACCTTCATCTGCATTATCAGAACTCGCATTTCCGGCAACCACTGGCATTGGAGGAGGTGGTAAATCCCCACCCATGGGTAGCGGAGGCAACTCACCAGTGGTCTCATCAGTCTCAAAGAAAATTGAACGGATGTGGTCCCGTTTCGCTCTGCGGCGCTTGGTAATTGCTAACAAAACAAACAGGCTAG
>JAQXFA010000140.1 GCA_029250565.1 Candidatus Thalassarchaeaceae archaeon | reverse complement strand
ATACGGATTGATATTGATTCCATCTACATCTAAATCCTCATCTCTGTCAAATGGATCAGTTGGGTCAAGGCCGTGAGCATTCTCCCAACCATCTGGCATCCCATCAAGATCTGAGTCGTTACTAAACGGATTAATCAGCATACGATTGGAATATCTACCTGGGTGTAACCCTGCGAATACAGTATCATTACCAAGCACATCCATCACTAGGATTTCAGTAACAAAACCTGGGATTCTTGTCTGTTGTTCATCAATCCCCAATGCTCTAGCGTGATCACCATCTAAAGTCCAAGTACCATATCTTGAACCAATTAATATCTCATCACCAAGCGGTAATATCGCATGAATATCATTAGCGCCTTCTAAATCGTTTTCATCATTCTGCATGCGGTCCCTAGAGAAGGCTATGGAAGGGTCGGCCTCATCTAATAGAGAAAATTGGTGCACACCCCCTGCGGTCCCCACCCAAAGTGTCTGGGTACTAGAGATTGAACCATCGGGTTGACGCGGCCCATCTAATACAAGAGCCCTAACATTTGCAGAATGGGATATGTTCTGAGGATTTGCTTGACGGACATAATTTTCAGCATCTGTTTCATTGAATATCCATAGTGCAGGATAATCGCCAATGACATCTTCTGTGCTTGCTACTAAGAATCCGTGGTCAGTGCCGACATAGAGTTTCTTGGCACCACCATTTACTGATGTATGTGCAATCGCTTGAATGGTTGCATTTTCAATTTCTAAGGCTTCATTGAGAGTTTCAGCTTCTCTCAAATTTGTGATTTGTCCAGAACCATCAATTGTCAATGTCCATGCTTGAGAACCATCACAAGAGACTAACAAATCAAGATTTCCCGATCCGGTATCTAGTTGATAGAGGCCATTGACTGGCTCCATTTCAACGCCTGAAATCCCAGCATTCTGATTGAGGAATCCTTCGCCATCAAGAGTCCAGATTTCAATTCCGCCATTAGTAGCAAGAACAAGTCTTTGTTCACCACCTTGGTCAGACCACAACATCATGTCAAATAATTCACCACCGGGAGGGAGGGCTAAATCCCAACTACCACCAGTGCTTGGTTCAAAGATTGTCAGTCCGCGCTTGGTGCCAACATATAGCAATCCAAGTACTTCATCAGCCTGTAAAGAGCGTACATCATGATGCATGATTCTTGGACTAGTGCCTTGGTCATACATTGATACCATGGCATCAACCTCACCAAGAAGAGTTGATTTTAGCCCAGCTCTTACCCATGTGCCATTATCAATGAAAGTATAGTATTCTTCTAAATTAGAATAGGCTTCACCAATGTAAACGGTGGCTCTTGAACCGTCTGGCATAATCATTCCATCTCGATTCAAATCCCAGCCATCATAATCACCATCTAGCAGGCTATCAGATTCATTCAAAGGATCTAATCCGAAGAAAACTTCCCAGCCATCAGGTATTGCATCACCGCGACTACTTTTCGCTAATTCACGGCTACCAGACCAATAATAAAAATCGCTATCATTTCGCAAAGGGTCGGTTCCAAGCCAACCTGGCGAGCCGGTTGGTCGAGTAACATTATCAGCGCAGGCATCCATCAAATCAAGACAACGCAACCCGTGAATTTCAGTAGTCCAATTATCCGGTGCGTTGTAATTGTACTCTTCGGCATTTGTATACCACTCATGGAGCTCAATGATACCATCTCGATCTACATCAAATCCATCCCCACAACCAAGTTCGCCATCCCAGCATCGGTCAGAATCATTTTGACCATCATGAGCGTTTAACGGGTCAAAACCATCACATTCCCAAGCCATGGATTCATTTTTCGCACCGGTTTCCCGCATACACATCCATATCTCGTAACCATCAGGTAAACCATCTCCATCAGTATCTCCAAGCCTTGGGTCTAGGAACTCTCGCATCCCTGATTCAGTTAGTTCAGGGGGTATACCAGTGAGAGATTTACGGTCAACAAAACAGTGTTCCAAATCGTAAGGCCAACAATATTCTTCAAGAGAATTTAGTCCATCATTATCAAAGTCAGATTCGTTATCAGATGCATTTTCGTAATCAAGTCCACTTATTGTGTAAACCATATCATCCAATGTTATGTTTCTGTCAACACTATACATTTGTTCGTGTAAGTCTGGAATCTTGTCTTTATCGGTGTCAGTTATTGGTGGACCTTCGCCTGTCGTATCGTCAGGGTGAACTGAATCAACTTCTGAAGATGGTCTTGACATTGAGACGAATGCAAGGCTTCCTAATAATAGCAAAGTGATGAAGAGAACTGTCTGTTTTCTGCGCATGGGCTCACCTACAGCGTCCGCTGTTCACGAGAGAACCCTACGGGTTTCCTTATGATGCTGATGGAGCATCGTTCATACAAGCGTTTGTGGTATGCCGTGAAAAACCACCTTAAGTCAGTATTTTCATATTTTTTTGAAATCAACAAAATCAATAGAATAAAGTAGAAAATATACGGTATTACCAAACAAATTCTTAGCCTGTTGGCAACTAATCAGAAGGGTGTCAAAACCTATTATTTGACTGAGTTCAAGGGACTTCTTCAAGGGGTGACCGCGCTCCGACCCAGTTTGGATGACCCTCTCGATTACTCACCTTGGTTCAGGCTCTGGCGGAAACGCCACCCTAATCGCCACTGATGAGACAAAAATCCTACTTGATTGTGGGTTTTCAGGTAAACAAATTGAGAAGCGCCTAGAACTCTTGGAACTATCTCCAAAAGAACTCGATGCCATCCTAATTAGCCACCACCATATTGACCACGCAAGGGGTGCCCCAATCATCCAAAAACGATGGGGGACAAAAATTTGGGCTAACTTTGAAACTTGTGCTAGATTAGGTATGGATCCAGTAAATGAATGTCACTTATTTGAACCCTTGACACGTATTGATGTTGGTGGTGATTTGAGTATTCTCCCAGTGTCTGTCAATCATGATAGAGCCGATAATGTTGGATTCATTGCATCCCATCGTGGAGAGCGAGCCGCTGTAGTAACTGACCTTGGTTCTTGGAACGATGAATTAGTCCGCCACATGGCTGAATGTGTACACATTTCCATAGAGGCAAATTATGACTCAAAACGATTGTGGAATGGCCCCTATCCTGAGCGCCTTAAACAACGAATTGCTGGGCGCGGTGGGCACTTGTCTAATCGGCAAACTGCGGACCTGTTATCGAATGTTGTAGGAGACCATACTCGAAGTATTGTTTTGAGCCACTTAAGCGCTCAAAACAATGCCCCACATTTAGCTGAAAGTGAAGTCCTAATGGAGATTGATGAGGTGTTCACAGGTGACATCTCAATAAGTACCCAAGAAGGTCCGGAATTCGCCCATTATTTAGGCCAGGCAGAGTCCGAAAAAATTGCTATTTGAAGACGGACAAAACAAGTGAATTAGAACAGAGATTACATCTTGTTTGAATCATAATGATTAGTTGACACCACACAAATTCATTCTGTAGCCATCGGAATGAGTGGTATTTTATCCGAGGTAGACCTTAGCCAGAAATATCGCCTACGGCGATGTTTCACACAGCGAACCCATAAGAACAGGGAGGTTAAGTCGCATCTGTGAGGCGGAGCGGGAGCCATAACGAGGATGCGGTTAGCGAAATCCTTGGAGTTACTATGCTGTTAGCCATGGTTGTCACTGTGATTGGTAGTGTGTTTGTTCTACTTGCTCCATTTCTTGAAGATATCAGCGACAACCGCGAATGGTCATCTGGTACAGTAGCAGCGACTCAGTTAAATGACCGAATTTTAATTGCTGCTCAAAGCCCAGAAGGAAGTGGTTTAGTGCAACAAAACGCTCAACTTTCTCGGTCAATGGACCCATTACAAGATGCTGAAATATGGAAAATTCAAGCAGACCTTGGCGGTAGTGATCGGACATTAGTCACCTTAGATGGCGACTTGCTAACAGTTTCTAGCCTAAACCGTACAGCATCGATTGTAAGAGTCACTGATTCAATTTCAACACAAACATTTACCATGACAAATAGCACAAACGATTTCAACGTTTCAGGCTTAATTGGCAATGTTGTCATTGAAGTAGAGGACATCCACGGGACCATATCGCATCGTTTCCTAGAGATAACGATTGATGGGATCCGACTCAACAATGTATTGACTGAAGGGGAATTTTCAGTTGATTTAGTCAATGGGGCAAGAATCGAGAAATTGCCAAATCAACCAGTTGCAGTCAAGCAATTCCCTCGTTTCAAAACCGATTTGTTACTTGATGGGACCCCGAGAGTCTCACTAATCCTTCTCGACCTTGATATTAGCGCATCTGCAAGCCGGCACATGACCAATGTGCACCTTGATTCGAAAGGCGAACAAGCGCTATTTGAAGGCGAAGCAAGAAACCTAATCGTTGAAGTTGAAATCGCCGGTGACCCTTCTATATCTCCACAATATATTCACCACTGGACTGGCGATTATGCACTATATCTAGCGGGCGGATCAATAAACGAATACCAAGGATTTGGGCCACATCAACGAATCTCAGGTCTTGACGGAATAACCGTCCTACCAGGAGATGTGCCGTTCCAATTTGTGGTCACATTGCAATCAGTGGAGGTATACTGATGCGCCGCAGGTTCGACGATGAAGCAGTTTCTGCGGCAATCGCAACAGTGTTGTTGTTTGCTGGTGTACTTGGCATCATATCAGGAATGATGGTTACTATCACCCCTCTAATCAATGAGAAACACGGCTCTGTTGAAAGACAAGCAATGGCAGGGCAAATGGAGGATTTAGCCGCTGAAACGGTCAGAATCTCTGAAAATGGATTACCTGGTGATTCTGCAACTTTACAACTCAGGCCACACACAGGAGAATTGGGTTGGAACTTAGCCCACGGAGGCACATGGTATTCCGTTGCCTTCGTTGACGGGGGTAGTTTCCGTCTTGATGGTTTACTTGATTTAGATGACAAAACTAGAATTAGATATTCTGAAAGTGAAGTTTCTGCCGCTTGTTTTTCTGACCTTAGAGCAAATAAGGATGCTACTTGGAATTACAGAATCCCAAACATTAGTGGCACAATTCTTGCCACACCAGCAACCAGCCTTCAACAACCACTTTATGAGACAACTGTGGAATACACATCTGGTGGTTCTAGCAGTTCTCATTCTCTAATACCTGGTTCAGTGTTGTCAACCGCATCAGCTGGAGAAAGTTGGTTACAATCGGATGGGCCGTTGAAAGTCATATTCTTGCGAGGTAATGGAGGTGTTACGATGGTTGAGCCTGACTTAGCCAACCCTTCAGATGGAAAAGGAAGGGCATGGACAATTCCAATGCCAACGGGATCTGTTAGCCTTCATCTTGTCAGTTCTGATTTAACCACCATTAGTTGGGATTCGAATTCAAACTCCGGCACTGCAACTAGTACCGGTTCACCTGCAACATGGAATGGTGATTTTACCACATTAGCAGGAGATGTGATGACTGTTCATTCTAGTAGTCCTGCAAGACTGATGATGGTTTGGGGAAGCGGCACAGGTGCAACAGTGTGGCCTGATGATGGAGGCAGTGGATTGGGAATTAGCCACACACTACCAGCCGCAGCGGGTAGTATTCTAATTGAAAATCCTGAAACAACATCGATTGCAGTTCAGATTGATGGGTTGTTCAACACTATTTCAGCTCAGAGTTCAATGCGGATTTCATGGCCAGCGGTATCATCGCAGATTCAATCCACTGGACCAGTACAAGTTCATTGGCTTGCAGAAGATGCGAGTAACTCCTATCGCACAGGTTCTCTTGAAATGATTCCAGCCACTGATACTGGACGCTCAAGTGGCCTAGAACATTCGTATTCAACACCAACATCAGCGTCTGATGAAAGTGTACTCATTCAGAAAGCCAGCCCTGAAACATCTCTAACCTTGATTGCAGACCTTGAAGCGAGTCAATCCCCTTACATCACTGTGAATGATTCTACTGGTAGCCAACTAGCAACTCTTTCCCCAACGGCTTCAAACTTAGTGAGGACAGCGGTTAACTCAACAGACATACTCAATGACGCACCATTCAGAATTATTTCTGTAGCAGGGGATGATGGCATGATGGAAATCCGCCAAGATGGAGAGGAAAGATGCTTACCAATTGGATACTGGGCTTCGGGATGGGTTGAACTAAACCTTCCTTGGGATGATTTTTCTCACTACAGCACCGCTATTGTGAAGGAAGCATGGAAGGATGGGTCACACCCATTGGGAGTAGAAGTCACTCTATTGGGGCCACAAAATGGTGCACCGCATGACACTCTAGCAGGTGCTTGGGGTGCACATTTACCTCGGCTAAACTATGAATTCCAAAGTTCAGTTTCTGGAATGGAAATCGGTTACCGTGGAGGGTTTGTTGGAACTAATCACCCAGAATATCAAGCCGATGTCCTAGTCCTCCCACCTGCACGAGAAGGACCCGGCCCAAGATTAGCAGTCACGATACCTCTAACCATGCCTGCAGATAGTTCTTCAATCGGAAATAGCCAAGTCGCTCTTACAGTTTCATTGGATCAAAGAGTTCAGTTAGTTTCTGTACAAGCACACGAAATAAGACGAGGATGGGATGGACCTTATGGATCGGCAATCGCTGCTGAGTCGTCACAAGAATTAGCTTTCAGCGCAGATTGGTTGACATTCCCCGGCCGCATTGACCTTCTCGATGATTATGTTGGCTGGGTACAATTGACGCATTCTAGCCCTGAGGCAGTTTACCATGCGTCTGGTGAACCAATAATGTTCAATCTGCAACTAAGTCAGATATCTATCGATACGGAGTTGATTATTTGAGGCGCAATTCGGAATTCATGCGTGACACTGTTGCAGCAGCCACTGAGTTAGGCTATGTGTTAACTTTCTTGCTTGGACTATCATTCCTATCAGTGTTCAGTATTTGGACTTGGGAACTTCAGGATGAACGAGGAGATGTATGGTTGGAACAGGCTATGGAGGAAAATTTAGATTCCATAGCAGAAGCAGTAGAAAGAGCAGATCTTGCTAGCCGACAAGGCGGTGATATCACATATGCTGAGCCTGTTGACCTACTGTTATCTAAAGCAATAAATCTACAATTACGATTAGTATTAGACGATAATGGACTATTAATGCAAGATAAAGGTGGAACTCTGATTTTCACAAGAGATATTTCATCGGCTAGTGCCACCAACCATAGTGGAGAAGTGGAATTAGCAGGTTTAGAAAGAATATGGGTGTTGCTTGAAGGAAACAATGTAACGATCACTAGTAATCAACCAGGATTCTAAGACCCGATTATCCCATTAGAGCGCGGTGAACCTTGGACTGAATCTCACGCATTCGGTCATTTGCACCTAGTTCCCTAAACACAGTGAGCGAACGTTGTAGGTATTCCATACGCCTACTACGGTCAGGAGCCGCTTCGCCAAGGCGCGCTAATAATTCACCAATTAGCACCCTGAAATCATTTGATTCTGCCAGCACTAGGGCATCACGGTAACATTCCATCGCTTCATCACGACGTCCTG
>JAQXFA010000139.1 GCA_029250565.1 Candidatus Thalassarchaeaceae archaeon | reverse complement strand
TCTTTGGAGGTGTTGGGATCGTAGGTAATGATGGTGGTGCTCGTGCACTTGTTGTTGGTGCTGGCTCAGTTTTCTCCTCTCTCTTGACAACAGGCATTGGAGGCGAATCAGTGAATTCAATCGGTCTGCCAAACAGAGTCCAAGAATTCAACTCAATATCAAATACTGCTTTGTTAGGAAGTCCGCTAGGCCGATTTGGCATAACTCCACTCTGTGCTTCTTTCACTTGAGGTACAACAGGAGTTTCAACTGGTTTCACATATTTGTTTTGAACAGGTGGCGGCTTTACCTCAACAACCTCTGGTTTAGGGATAGGTTGGCTAGTTGGTGCGCTAGGGAGGCTTGGCAAGGATGGTTTTTCCTTTTTCTCTGGCTCAGTTACCTTTACAGAAACAGAATCAACTGTGACATCATCTTCGGCCCAAGGTGAATCATCTAGCCAGCCCAGTTCATCATTATCGGAGACCTCTTCCTCTTGTTTATCAGAATCAGTTACTTCAACTATTGACTCGGTTAGGTCGACGACTTCCATTTCACCAACTATTGACTCAGTTAGGTCAACGACTTCCATTTCATCAGAAGTAGAGGTTACAGTATAGCGGCTATCGAGGGTGACATCTTCACTTTCCTCTTGAATTATTTGACCTTTGATTAATTCGTCGTCAACTCCCATTTCTATAGCAACTGCCTTCATTTCTCCAAGTGCACCAGCGATGATATCTGCGGCAGGTGTGCCATCACCATCAACAATATTTGACACAATAGCGGCTGTAGTGGGATTCACAACACTCAATCCACCAGGCCTTGATACTGATACTTGACCTGATTCTAGTTGCTCGCGCTGTGATTCAGCACTCATCTTTGAGGGTCCGTCAATTGATTCACGTTGCCTGAGACCAATTATTGCAACCACCAATGTTGTAATCATCAGAAATGCCATAGCAAACTCTTGGCCTGTAAATGATCCTGCATCTGACCAAAAACCACCTTCTTTGTATGGCAAATTCAAGGATTGTCTGATGTATTGGAGAAGGTGAAACTTCTGACCCCTGCTTCCAGTTCCTATGAGTCCGGCAGGGAACAAGCCAAGTATTCCATTTAGAAGAATACCCAAGAATTGGGATATGGAAATGAGCAAAGCGACTTTGCCAATATTCGGATAACGCCTCTCCATCAACCTCTCCCCAGATATCCGTGATAGTCTCCTCCATATTCAAGGCTCGCCTCGCGAGTGTAGTTAGGGATACTCGCTTAGATACTCCTGAACGGGGGAGTTGTGATATGACAAAAGCGAGTCGCCTGTAACGGGAAGATGTCAGAACCACCACCAACAGAACAGGAGCAATTGCTCGATGCCTTACATCAAAGGGGTGAGCAATTGTCAAACATTCTCGGTAGCATCAATGCAGCAGTTGCCGTGACAGATGTCATGGGTAACATCGTTCTTCTAAACGATGTAGCTCGTACAGAATTAGGATTAATTTACTCTCCCGAACTCACTTTGGCTGCTTTTGCTGCTCAATTTGATTGGAGGGATAGTGATGGTGCGTCATTTAGTGAAGAAAATTTCCCCGTTACAACTGTGTTACATGGTGGCCAGCCAATCCACGAACTTGCAGTTTCCAAGGGTGAAGGGAGTGAGGCGCGTCATTTTCGTCTCTCGGCAACGCCTCTCACTTCACGTGAAGGCGATTTAGTAGGTGCAGTGGTGGTTTTCCATGAAGTCACTGAATTAGTTCATTTGCAAACTGAGTTACAAGATATGAATGAACAGCGTCTCGGTTTTTACAGTGGGATGAGCCATGAACTAAGGACTCCACTCCAAGGCATCGTTGGATATACTGATTTGCTACTTGAAGAAGCAGAAGATGGCACTTTTGAAAAAGAAAGTTTAGAGGCAATTCGTTCTTCAACAGACCATTTACTGTCATTAGTTACTGATTTACTTGATTTATCAAAAATTGTTGCGGGTAGAATGGAACTTGATAAATCAGCAACAGAATTGACTCCAATCATCAGGGAAGCGGTGAAAATGGTTTCACCCAATGCTAGAAAAAAGGGCATTTCAATGAATGTTGAATTAGATGATTTAGGGGAGTTGATGGTTGACAAAAGGGCAATTCGCCAAGTAATTCTCAATCTTGTTTCCAATGCAATAAAGTTCACAGATGAGGGTGGCGAGGTTGTGGTTTCGTGCACCAAATTTGAAGATGAAGCCCACATACTAGTTCGTGATACTGGGTCAGGAATATCTGATGCTGACCAAGAGTTAATTTTCCGAGAGTTTGTTCAGGTCAAGGGCTCAGATGGCCGCCAACGACCAGGTACTGGTTTGGGGTTGGCTTTGTCAAAACACTTCGTTGATATGCATGGGGGTTCACTAGTAGTGACCTCAAAAGTTGGGATTGGCTCAACATTCATCGTCAATTTGCCAATGTGATTAGCGGCGAATTAGAATTGTTAACAGATCATCGTGTTGTAGTTGATGGTCTAATCCGACTCTCTGCCAATCGAATTTAGCGCTCGGACCTTTGACTCTTGCATAGCGGAATTTTCTCACGAAATCTCGATGTAAAGAAACACAAACATCTCTGACGGTGCTATCGTCTTTGACTATCAATGGTTCAATCAAATCGGCTTCTTGACCCTGTGGTTTGAGGAAGATAGACATGAAGCCGAGATTATCATAGATGAAATCCTTCAACTCTTCAATTCCTTGGCCGGTTTTTGCTGAAATTGGAAGAATAGGCCATTCTTTTGGAAGCATTGCATACATATTATCGAGATCTTTTTTGCTAGCAAGGTCAATTTTATTGACAATTACAACCGCTTTTGAGTATACTCGGTTAGAAGCCATGGTGTCAACGAGCATATCTGCAGTAGCATCAACTCGAAGCGTAACAAGAGCACTAGTGTAACCAAATGAGCGCACGATATCCTGCATCTCTTCAATGCTAAGGAATGTCTGTTCAACTGTGGTTCTTACCTCAACACCTCCTCTGTTTTTACGTGTGATAAATACTGGTGGTTTTTCTTGGTTTAACCTCATCCCTGCGATTTCTAATTCTCTATGAAGCACTTTGAAATGTGCGTCTTGGAAAGGGTCAACAACGTAGAGAACCATGTCAGAACTTCTGACTACGCCAAGAATTTCTTTCCCTCTACCTTTTCCTTCGGCAGCCCCTTTGATGAGACCGGGCAAGTCAAGAATCTGGATTTTTGCTCCGCGGTGTTCCATTAATCCAGGAATGCAAGTTAGAGTGGTGAAGGCATATCCGCCGGTGTCAGATTCAGCATCTGTTACTTGACTGATAAGAGTAGATTTACCGACACTTGGGAATCCTACTAGGGCAACAGAAGCGTCTCCCGATTTTTTTACTTCAAATCCTTTAGCCGGGCCACCTGATTTTGCGTGGGCTGCGACTTTTTCCTGCTTTGCCTTAAGTGCAGCAATTTTGGCTTTCAATTTACCAACATGGTGCTCAGTGGCCTTGTTTTTCTGAGTTTTATCAATCTCAGCTTGGATATCAGCAATCTGTTCAACAATAGTTGCCATGCTAATTCACTCCACTCATTCACGCCGGCTTGACCTTGCACTATGACCTTCGGTCAGGGCAATGGTTCTTCAAACCGGCGTTTCCAACCTCTCCTATCAGCAGTAATTCGTTAGGGAGATATTCATGGGGCAGGGCTGTGACGCAGTGTCATGGCAGACTTGTTAGCGATGGTCGTTGATAACGATTATTGGCTCAGCCTGTTGAATACATCAGCCACAGACATGCATAAACAAATGCAAGATAAATCAGCAAGAAAAGGCCGGCCAGAAATGGCTGATTTTGTTGATCGTCGATTTGATGTTGATATTGAAGCAGAGATCCTTGACTGGATAGAAGAACATAATATCATGCATGAGCAAGATTCTATATTGCTTACCGCATCAAAACGAATGGCTGATGGTAGCGATATTGAGGGTATTGCTTCAGGCATTTGGTTGTTAGCAGAATGGGCTAGCCTTGGCACTTGGAGATGTATGGAAGGAAGGGGTTTTCTATACTTGGAACCATACATTGGAGAATCCATGAACAAAGTAGGACAACTCTATGAGCAGAAAACTTGGGATGCCGCAATTTCGAGCATCACATCTTTGTCAAAACAGCAGTACTCAGAGGCAGTAGTAGTTGATTGGATGGGTCGCAGAGAGCAATTAGGTGAGACTCTAAATGAAAAAAATGACCCGCGTATATTGTCAACAATGCAGAGTCATCAAAGGCACGCAGAGTCACTTCACGGATTGGCAGAATTAATTACAGAAGGGAAGACGATTTTATTGACAAGAAGAGATTGGTCATCGTACCTAAATGCTGGATTCGGTGGGTTCAACATTAGAAGGCTTCTCACCTCAAGCGCACTGGAGGGTAAATGATGGATGAAGATGATTGGGAAAACCCATTTTCTGTTGCAGAAGTTCCTCTCTTGATGGAACCCAAACCTCCTGAGCAGGCTCCTAAACCTGCATTGATTGTTTTAGGCCGATTCCAGCCGTTTCACCGCGGCCATGCGGCATTAGTTGAAGCGGCTCTAGATTATGCTAACGAAAATGGTTTGTCGAGCCGCATTGTTATTGGTTCAGCAAATCAACCAGAATCTCTTGAAAATCCTTGGACTTGGCAAGAGAGAAAACAGATGATATGTTGCTGGTTGCAAGCAAATCATCCAAATATTGAGGTTGATGTTATTGCAGTTCCTGATATCAATGATCCACCAAATTGGGTTGAACATGCAGAGCAATATCATGGTAAGGCTGGTGTATTGTTTACTAGCGATGGTCCAACAACTGACCTTTATCGTAAATCCGGTTGGGAAGTCATTGAATCACCGTTGAAAGCAAGAGAATCATGGGAGGGGTGGAGGATACGCTCAACCCTAAAGATGCTGTCAACGGTATCTGAAAAGGAAGCTGCCATACTTGTAATGGCTGAGACGATTCCAAAAGAAATCGCTGAACTTCTATGGGCTGAAGTTTGGTTGAAGAGATTGGCCTTTCTTGGTAGGCCATTCGAATCCGTTGGATAGAATTATTCACAAGTTTCTGATGACCACTCTTGATTTTCAATGTGTTCAGCGAAGGAGAGGACTCTGTCATCATTGACCATGAAATCGTAAACTCCTAGCCTAGATTGTGAATGAGTCCATATTACTGCACTACCATTTTCACATTCAACATGAAATAACATGTCATCAGGGAAACGAATAGCAAATGATCGGAAAACTGAATGAATATACCCTACATCATGTGATTCAGTTACTATTTCAGTACGTGGTTGAGATTCTATCCAAGAAATGATTTCTGACATCACCTCGGCTTTACTTGCATTCACTACAATTCCTTGCTCGCCAGTGGCGCGGTATGGATTAGGTGCAATCCTTGAGCAATTCTGAGACTCTTCTGGGCATTGAGTTGGATACTCTTCAAACCCAAGTGTTGGTGCGGCAACCCAAACTAGGAATACCATGCCAATGTAAAGTGTGGTAATTCCCAATGCAAAGACTTGCAAACGCCGAGGTGAACCGTACCATTTCCCCTCTTCACTCAATCACTCCACCGCCGTGACGATGACTCTGGCAGGTCTCAAAACTCTGTCATGTAGCATCCAACCAGGTTCTAACACCTGTACAACGGTATTTGGGGCGTGTTCCTCACTTGCCGGGATTGTGGTAATGGCTTCCATTATTTTAGGGTCGAATTTCTGACCGTTGACTTCAATCATTTTTCCTCCATCAGCAATAAGAGCGCTCTCTAGATTTTTTCTTATCATATTGATTCCTTCCGCGATGGAGTCATCAGTTGCTTCTGGCATTGATGAAATCGCTCGGTCAAAGTCATCAAGAAGTGAAATTAGGCGTCTAGCAAGTCCTTGACCGCCATAACGGAGAAGGTCTGCTCTCTCTTGTGAATGGCGTTTACGGATATTTACTATGTCTGCATCACGATAAGCAATTTCTTTCTCAGCAGTTTCAGCTCTTGTTTCAGCTTCGGCGAGTTTCTCTTCAATAGTTAATTCACGAGGCTCTTCTTCAACTTCAATTGTTGGAGCCTCATCAACGACAGCATCTACTGGCTCTGCTTCAGCCTCTTCGTCGCTACTCATCTAAGTCGGCCGACCAGCGCCTCCTTCATCAACCCGACGATTATGGGCGGTGCTCATTGAGCCAAATTAGGCTGACTTCCAATCGCTCATAAGTTGGATGAACCTCAATCATTGCTGCGGGGGCAGCAATCTCATCAGCAACTCCTTCAGCAAGTAATAATGGCACCTCAATTCTACCATTTTCGGCATCATGGTAGAGAAATTGCATAGGTATATCACAGGTTTCAACCAGTTCTTTTACGAAATCATCTGATTCATCATCTTGGCAATAGATGGCACCAAACACTAGAGTCCCATCATCCGTTAGTTGCTCATGCGGGGAGATACTAGCCTCTCCTCTTCTCATGAAGCGCCGGCGAAGTTGTCCTGAGTCTTTGTAAGATGATGTACAATATTTGACAGAATAACCGTATGGCTCATGAGTGTCCGTTCCAAGATTCGCCATATTGACTTGATTACGAATAGCTCTTGCAAGTTCGTCAGAACCTTCAGCTCCAGCAGTTAATTCGTTGGTTAGATTAAATCCTCTAAGTTCCATATTATCATGATTACCAATTGTAATTTCCAGTTCATTTAGATTGATAAATTCTATTGATGTGTGGCGCAGTTCCTCAATTAGTTCGTAGAGTCTCTCTTCTTTATCTGGCTCACATGGTATCTCAATTCCAACATTCATGTTGGTTTCCGCACACGCCGCAATGGTTGGTATGTAGCGTTCTAATTCTAAATCTAAAAGATGAAATCTGATTTCATCTAAGCCCGATTCCGCTAAACTTTCTGCATGTTTAGGTGGGAATGGGATGCTGGTGTAAAGATGGATATGGTGGGAATCTCCGAGTTCGCTTTTCAGAGTTTTACAAGCCTCTTCAACCCGTTCTCTGACCATCATAGGGTCTCCTCCCGTTATCCCTGTCCCAGTGGCATCCATCGCCCTTGCTTCTTCTATCACAGCGTCCCATTCAGCAACTTCGCAGCGCCGCTCGTTTGCATACATGTGATCTATTTCGCGGCGGTTTTCTGAAAGAGGGCAGTAATCACATTGCCAGTGACATTCACCTGTGATGAACAGCACCATTTTACTACCAATTTGGCATTGTATACAACCTTCAGCTTCATCTCTTGTCGGTGGTTCAACCGGTTCAGGCATATTTGGTTGGTGAATTTCAAGTTTCATACATCATCACCTTGTGCTAGTTTTAGTAACCAAGTGTGGAATCTTAGGTCTCCTGACAATTCTGGGTGAAAGGTAACCGCTAAACGGTTTTCTTGCCTTATTCCAACAACTTCTTGCTTGTGAATAGCAATTGCTTGTGCGCCTTCTCCTACCGAATCAAATCTTGGAGCGCGAATGAATACACCCGGGTAGGGTTCTCCCAGTGTTGGCACTTCTAACATTGCTTGGAAGGAATCTGCTTGACTGCCGTAGCCATTTCTGTTTACGGTTGCGTTAACCAATGGTGTTCCGCTATCATTGGGTTGTGCAAGTAGGATTGCTCCGGCACAAGTTGCTAGTACCGGAGTTTTTTCATTAGTACGTAACCATTCAAACAATGATGGTAGGAGATTGTTCAGGTCGTTAGACCCTGTCAGTCGCATTGTTGTTGATTCGCCACCAGGGAATATAATCGCATCTAGTTCACTTGTTTGGAGGTCAAGAGGGGTTCTCAATTCGATAGTTTCGAGGTCGACCCCAAGTTCCTCCGATGCTGATTCTAAAGTAGCAATATGGGCATGTCGTGCGCCTTGCAACATCACGAGCCCGACGCTAACCATGTTTGTACCTCGTTTGGGGCACAGCCTAAAGGACTTCAATACGACGCTTAGTTAGCATGCAAATAGCCAAAGGTGGATA
>JAQXFA010000138.1 GCA_029250565.1 Candidatus Thalassarchaeaceae archaeon | reverse complement strand
GTATCAGGCCTGATACATATTTCCTAACTGTTAGAGCATCATCACAGGAAAACGCATCATTCTTCAAATTAGTACAGGTTGAATTGATAGTTGAGCCAACTTATCTAATCAATGTCGAAGACGTTGATATGAGTGGGCAGACATTCCAAGGCGGCGCAGATGTCAAGACAATTTCATTTGAAGTTACTAACAATGGTAATGATTATGATGAATTTACAATTGAAATAGATTCGCCAGTTGGGATGAACGCTGAAGTTATTCAGAGCGACCAATACAACCCTGACAGCCCTCCTTCTGTAGCACAAGGTACATCGGTGAACATCACCGTTCAGTATTCATTTGATATTGGTACAAACGGCCTCTTAGAAATGGTGGTTTCAGCACGATCAGTACAATCAGGTGGTGTCGCTGGTGGAGCCGGTTCTGCGACATTCCAAGTTGGTAGTCAAGGGTGGATTGATTTAACCCCTGGTACAATGGTTACGCTTGATGCAGAAGGATGGATTTTGGCAAATTTGACAATCCACAATCGTCATCCAACAAACTCACAGTTCATCCGCCTTGATGTTGACCCTGGGGATGCACGTCAGTTCTCTTCTGTACGCGTACAAAGCGAAGATTCTTCCTTTGTCCTTGACCCAGATATGAAGAGATCTGCTGCAATCAAATTCTCTCTAACAGAGACTCAATTTTTGAACATGCCAGAAGATGAAATGTTGTTCAATATCACGGTGATAGCAACTGGTGATGATGATGTTTCAGAAACGGTTGTCCAAGTGAAAGTGATTCGGGACTCTTTAGGTGGCGTAAATGCTGAGGGCGAAGGTGGCCTTGGGGTTGTGAATATTATTGCATTTATTATCGGAGGAATTGTGATAATTGCTCTGATTGTAGTATTAGCCAAAGTCGTAATGTCGACAAACCGTGAAGAAGATGAGATACTTTCTCTAGAGGGATATCAGCGACAATTGGAGGACACATATGGTAGCATGCCAGCCGCACCAGACGTGCCAGTAGGCGGAATAGGTGCCCCATCACTGCCAGTTACGGATCAAGTAGCAAATTCGGCTTATGGCGGGGCTGCAGATATCTTTGAGCAACAGATGACAACAACTCCAGCAGCTAGCCCACCAGCAGGTAGCCCACCAGCAGCATCGCCTCCAGCCGGTGAAGTAGTGCCTGATGGTGCGCCTCCATTACCACCCGGTGGTTTACCAGATGGTTGGGATATGACTCAGTGGGTACATTACGGCGAGCAATACCTAGAACAACAAGGTCTCAAGTAAACTATCTCTCAGACAGATTCTGATTGAAAGGCTTTCTTGGCGGTTTTGGCTTTAATAGTTGATTTTTCATGACTCCTTTGATTGTCAAGTGAGCGGTTGCCCTTAAGAGGGGGGCGCGGGTCGCAAGCCCGCCCCATAGGGGCGAATATACCGGAAGTGGTTGAAGTGTACAACGGACAAGCACCAATTTTCATTCTCAAAGACGGAACTGACCGAGTTAGGGGCAAGAGCGCCCAGAGTAACAACATCGCGGCTGCAAAAGCGGTTGCAGATGCAGTACGTTCCACTCTTGGACCAAAAGGAATGGATAAGATGCTGGTTGACAGCATGGGCGATGTTGTAATCACAAACGATGGTGCTACAATCCTGAAGGAGATGGATATTGAGCACCCAGCTGCTAAGATGATTATTGAGGTTGCAAAAACACAGGAGCAACATTGCTACGATGGCACCACTAGTGCAGTAGTTATTGCAGGTGAGTTGCTCAAGCGAAGTGAGGATTTGATTGATCAAAATGTTCACCCTACTGTGATCTGTCACGGTTTTAGATTGGCAGCAGAGAGGGCAGTTGAATTACTTGAGAGCCATTCTATTTCAGTAGCGGATGAGGATACCCTAGCAGAAGTTGCAAAGACTGCACTTACTGGGAAAAGTGCTGAAGCAGTCAAGTCATTTTTGGCTGATATCTGTGTTAAAGCAGTGAAATCAGTTGGTAGGGAAGATGATGGTGAAAGAGCAGTATCATTAGATGATATCAAAGTAGAAAAGCGCCAAGGCGGTTCAATCAAAGCAAGTACCTTGGTTGATGGGATAATTTTGGACAAAGAGCGAGTCCACCCAGGAATGCCAAGAGCTGTAACAGATGCAAAAATTGCTTTGGTGAATAGCGCAATTGAAGTGAAGAAAACTGAAGTTGACGCTAAGATTCAGATTACAGACCCAAGTATGTTAGCAAAGTTCTTGGAAGAAGAAGAAAACTATCTGAAAGGATTAGTAGAGAAATTGCAAAACTCTGGGGCGAATGTTTTAGTTTGCCAGAAGGGGATTGACGACATCGCTCAACACTATCTTGCTAAAGCAGGATTGTTTGCAGTCCGCAGAGCCAAAAAGAGTGACATGGAAGCACTTTCAAAGGCAACCGGCGGACGTATTGTGACCAATATTGATGACCTCGCAAAAGGTGATCTTGGAAATGCAGCCAAAGTAGAGGAGCGAAAAATTGGCGACTCAGATATGGTTTTCATTACTGGATGCCCTGAAGCAAAGAGTGTGTCTGTTTTGCTCCGTGGTGGAACAGAGCATGTAGTTGATGAATTACGCCGTGCTTTTGATGATGCAATCGGTGTAATCAGTGTGGCTTGGGAAGATGGCTCCGTTCTCACTGGAGGTGGAAGTGTGCTTGCTGCATTGAGTCGTGATTTGCGAATATATGCTGAAGGTATTGGTGGCCGTGAACAGATGGCTATTGAGGCATTTGCAGGTGCTCTTGAGGTAATCCCTCGAACTCTTGCAGAAAACGCCGGACTCGACCCAGTAAACACAATCATCGAATTACGAAAGGCTCACGCTGAAGGAAAAGCAACATTCGGAGTTAACGTATTCGAAGGTGGAGTCATGGATATGCAGGTTGCACAAGTAGTTGAACCAACAAGGGTTGTTGAACAAGCGATTCAAAGTGCTACAGAAACTGCTGTAATGATTCTAAGAATTGATGATGTCATATCATCCAAAGCCGTCTCAGGAGGCGGAATGGATGGCATGGATTTTGACATGTGATGTGAAGTCAACAAACCATCGTTGTATGTTCTGCATATACTCATTTGAGTAGAATTAGATAGAATGTGAGATGCAGTCTGCGCGGTATGTTCAATAATCGACCTACGGTCGAGCAAATCACACAGCCTAGGCTGGGTCGGTGTCAGCATGTCGGAAGTTGTAGTTTGGATCGCTGATGGTTGCATCACTTGTGATGCATGCGAGGAAGAGTATCCAGAAGTTTTCAAGGTAACAGATGATACCTGTTACATCACAGCAGATTCTAGAACCGATGGTGGATTTGACACTAATGAAGGGACAAAATCATCATTGAAATCTGGTTTGGATTTAGAGGCAATCCAAGATGCTGCAGGTGGATGTCCTGTTGATGTAATCATGGTTGAAGTAGGAGGTGGTGGAGATTCTACCCCCGAAGCAGCAGCAGAGGATTCTGCCGATGAGGTGGTTGAACCAGTCGAAACAGCACCTGTTGCTGTCGAGGCATCAATGGATGGTGACCGCTCTCTTCTCGTATTATCTGGTTCACAATCAGGTAATTCTGAAGCGATTGCAGCAAAGATTGGCAAATTAGCGGGTAATTATTCATTGGAAGCAACGGTTAAAGGAATGGATGAGATTCAAATCGGTGATTTAGCAGGTTATCAGCGAATACTCGTGATTTGCAGTACTTGGGGAGAGGGTGAAATGCCCGATAACGCCGAAGATCTGTGGAATGCGGCTAATGCGGATGGCGCTCCGTCACTCTCAGGAAGCCACTTTTCTGTGTGCTCTTTAGGTGATACATCGTACGAATTCTTCTGTCAATCAGGAATCGATTGGGATGGATGGTTCGAAAAGGTAGGTGCAAATAGAATCACACCTAGAGTTGATTGTGATGTTGATTATGATGCTATGGCTGATGCTTGGTTAGCAGATGCATTGGCACACATGGGTGCAGTTGATGGTGATGGTAACTTCAACGAGGAGATGGTTGCGGCTCTCAAAGAGAAGGCAGCAGGCGGCTCTAAGGGAGCAACTGCAGGTTCAGCGTTCGATATTCCCGAGTTGGTCGGGGAAGAAATTCAAGTTAACGCCCGAGTATTCCGTTACGATCCCAAATCTGGTCAATCCGGTCACGATATTTGGCGCTGCGCAGTCCCAGGAAGTGTCAGCGTGTTGGAGTTACTTCGTTTACTGAAGGCAACCGAAGATGGTAGTCTAACTTTCCGTGATGGCAATGCAGATGACCCAACTACTGCCATTTCAGCAAATGGCAGGAATATTTTACCAGGTCGAGTAGCAATCTCAGAAATTGTTAGAGTTAAAGATGGCGAATCCTCACTACGTATTGACCCACTTTCAGGATTTGATGTAATTCGTGATTTAGCCGTTGACCATTCAGATTATCAGATTCACCTTGCTAACAGCAAGCCATGGATGCACGCTACAACCCGTGAAGGGACCAAGGTTTCTCAAGGAATCATTGGGACAATGGATGCTGTTACAGCAGAAACGCTTCACAGTGCGTCAGATTTCCCAAGTGGCCAATTACTCCACGCTTCAAGTGACACAGTACCTCACAACCGCTCATACATCGGACCAGCAGTCATCGCTCGTCTTTGGGCTCGCTACAATGATCCTCGCACATCACAAAAAGGAAAAGATGGATACTTGGCAACAATTGAATCTGAAAATGGAATTAAGGCTGAGGCCGATTTGAGTTCAATCTACAAATCTGGAAGAGCTTGGGATGGGGCTGGGGCCAGTTTGTTAGAGGCCAAAAGAAAAACCCTTCAAGATAGTGGATTCACAGGTCGTCATGGGAAGCACGTTTGGTGGTTTTCTGAAACAGTGAAACTCTCAGGGAGACTTAACGAGACAGTTTTGGCAGGCGCAACGCTTGGTCCATTTGGGATGGCGAAAAACGCAATCTCCGGTGTCCTCCCTCGGATGCTGTTAGGATTTACTAGAACTGGTGGCCCAATGATTAGAGATTTACAGGCATTGGCTGCACCACCAGCAAGCGTAGGTAAGATGCCTAAGATGATTAATTCTTCAGTAGATGACCACCATGAGGTGGTTGCAATCTTCAATAAATTCGACAGGAGGTTCTGAAATGGCAAAAAATAGGTATGCATATTTCCCTGGGTGTGTGACTCTTAATTCGGCTAGAGAAGTACAAGATGCCATGCTTGCATTGGCCCGTGCTTTAGATATTGAATTAGTCCCACTCAATGGTGCTTCATGCTGTGGTGCTGGTGTCATCAAACAAGCAAATTGGGAATTACAAATCGCACTTAATGCGAGAACATTTGCTCAGGCTGAGGCTCAAGGTTTGGATGTACTTACTCCTTGTGCTAGTTGCCAAGGAAACATGTCAGAAGATTTCATCAAGTTAGCCACTGATGTTGATTTGCGTGAGCGAGTGAATGAACAATTGGAATCTATTTGTGGCTTACGATTTGAGGGCACAATGAAAATGCGCCATCTACTCCATGTGTTAGTAGAAGATATTGGCTTGGATGTCGTTTCAGCCGCAGTGAAAAATCCGATCGATTTTCCTGTGGCTGGGTATTATGGCTCAGTAATGCAACAGGATGGCGCCTGTGGGGAAGACGATATTTACGATCCACATTACTTTGAAGATTTGATTGAAGCTTTGGGCGGGCAGGCTGTTAATTATGACAGTAAAGCGAAAAGTGTCGGTTTCCCATCCTTACTATCTGAGGAATCAAGTGCATTGAAAATGACTGCATCAGTCCTTTCAGATGCAAAGAGTGAGGGCGCACGTGTTATGGCATCTGCTTGTCCACTTTCTCACATTAATCTTGATTCCTACCAAGTAAAGGCTGGACGAGTTTCTGGTAGCGATGTAGAGATGCCTGCAATACATTTACCGGAACTAATCGCTTTTGCACTTGGTGCTTACAACGATAGATATGCACAGTTGAAGACCAGAGTACTCGTCATGGGTAACTGAAATGTGTCTAGTCTCGCAAGACTTCTAAGATTGTTCGAGCACTTGTTGGTCCAATTCCAGTCACTTGACAAAGTTCTGCCTCATCCGCTTGAGTCAAAGCCTCTATAGATTTGAAATGATCTAGTAAACGCTTTGCAGTTGCTGGGCCAATATTTGGTAGAGATTCAAGTAGGTAGAGTTTATTTGTCTGTTTTTGTTGTTCATCTCGCTGGTCCAATACACCTTCTTTTGATGCATCTAAAATGACTTTTTGTTCAGTTTGTAACCCTGAATCAATTACTGATTCTGCTGCATCAATTGTTGTTTTTTCATCTAATCCACTCCCACCAGGTATTTGGTTTTCAAACCATAGATTTGGTGTTTTTAGTTCATCATCATACTTCATGCGATCTCTTGCTTCTTTTGTTAATGCACCTAACAATGCTTGTTCACGGCGAGCGGCGATGATAAGGAAACGTGCAGTTTCTTCCCCATCTTGAGTGGTGACTACTGGAAGTCCTAGGTCAATCGTCAAGGTTGCCAATGCTCCCATCAATGCATTGTTGTGCACTGCTCTTTGTGTGAAAAGACCCCCGCCTTCAATCAATAATAGTGGGCGTGGGGCGGCGGCAATCAATCGGTGTGCTTGTTCGAGTAACCTTCCATCCAAAAGAGAATCAACAAAATCTCGTACACGCTTCCGCTCAACAACCACTCTGTCTCCAATTTGAAAATCACCGATTGCTAATGTTTGAACATCAACATCAACTCCTTGTAGTCTAAGGGTTGCAGCAATTGTAGTATTGAGTTCACGATGGTCCACAACAATTCTGCATGGGATATCTGCTTCGTGGGCCAGGGGGTCAACAGCTTCTGTTGTTAATGCTTGAACGATATCTTCAGCCGCTCTAACTGCTAGTTTAGCAATGTTTTCGTCAATATCTAAGTCATGGTCATCAATCTTAGTTCCATCTTGCTCATCTTTGATAGTGGGCGTCGGTGCAGATGAGGGGAATGAATCGAGTCCAGTTTGCCCTCTTGGGCGTAGTCTTGAAGGCACGTTTTTGTATTTTTTACCCCTTTTATCATCCTGTGTGTTGTCAACATTAGTGTCTGAATTTTGGCCTTCAACAGTTGTGCTGACACGAGATGTTTGCTCACCTAGTTCAGGTGCCAATCGTTCCATTTCAGATATCATAAATGCATGAGCAGAGCCAATAATTCCATTTTGTCTGACTTTGAATGACTTCAACAATTCAACTGGGTTATCATCAACTGGACGCCCCATGTTTCTTCTAACTCTATCAATGGCTTGTTTCATCTTTTTCTCACGAAAAAGTGCTGATGCTCGAGCCCCTTCATCTCTAGTGTCTCTAGCGATTAAGACATGAACAGTCCCAGCCCGATGCCTTCCAGTTCTCCCACGTCTCTGAATGGTACGAATTTCACTCCCAACTGGTTCATAAAAAACTACAAGATCAGCTCTTGGGACATCTAATCCTTCTTCTCCTACAGATGTTGCAACTAGAACGTTACATTTCCCTTCTCTGAATCTTTGCAAGCCTTCGAGTTGGGCTTTTTGTGTCATTCCAGCACTTCCATCTCGGCTTGCCTGTCCAACAAATCGTTCTGGTTTTGCATGTTCTGATTCTTCTAAGCGTTTCACAATTTCATTTACCGTATCGCGGAAGTGGGCAAAGATGATGACGCGGCTTTCAGGGTGGTTCTCTAACTGGTCTAGAACTAAATTTACGGTTTTCCCGACCTTCTCATGTAACTCTGGACTTACTTTCAAATTTTCAAATAATTCATTGATGCGACTGTCATTAAAGAATGCAGACGCACCCTTGTCGCCATTTTCACCTGAATTTTTTACACGACTAAGATATTCTCTCGATGCTGCCACACCTTGGCTGAGAAGATAACCGATAAGATTCAGGAGTCTTTGTGCTTGAGCACATTGCCTAGCGGCATTGTATGCTAACCCCTCCCCCCTAACAATTGCTCCCTGAATCCGCCCACGTGTTTCATTCAATTGACTGCTCGTAGCCCGTCCAGAGTGCACGTGGTAGCCCAACCTTCGAAGTTGGTCAACGAGATGTTCTAACCACATTTGCAAAGGTGCTGCCATCAGTTTTAATCCATCATCAACATCAACAAACACCTCTTTTACTTGTAATCCTGCAGCATATGGGGCTAACAACGCGTTTTCTGCCGAGCGGGAGTGAATACGTTTCAAGCCAAGTCGGTTACACACCTCCTCAACTTGTTCACGAGTTGAGCCGGGGCTTGCAGTTGCACCCAATATTAAGGGGTCATTGGCAAACTGTAGATACAGATCTCCTACTTCTGCGGAAGAGTGTTTTCCCGTTGAATGATGAGCTTCATCCGCTACAAGAATGGTAACATCTGATAGGTCAATTGAACCTCGGTTTACATCATTCCGAATTACATGTGGTGTTGCAACTATAATTTCAGCAGCAGCCCAACGTTTCTGACGTTTACGCCAGTCTATAGAGCCAGTCATAGAGGTTATGGAATCATCTGTTTTCTGATTTTTTATTACTGTTTTTAAATCTACAAAATGCTGATTCACAAGTGCATTTGTTGGTGCAATAATCAAGGCTCTTCCACCTACTGTATGGAGCCTCTCTGCAATTACCATCCATTCGATTGGTGTTTTTCCGAGGGCCGTAGGTAATACCAACAACGTTGGTGCACCCAAACAATCGGCTACTGCTTCAATTTGATACGCCCTAGCTTCTACTGACTCTGCAGTGAGGCGAGGATGCTCAATAAAAGCGGCCATGAACATCAATCCCGGAGGTCACGGTTCTAAATGATTCTCACGTTTTATAAGAATTGAATCCTTGAAATCATGTCAAATATGGTATCAAAACAATACCAAATTTGATAACAATAATATGTGTTCAAATAGCATTGAAATCGTGCCATAGGGCCTTATTATCCTATTTGCCTGATAGGTGGGGTTCATATATGGCAGGTCGGTCGGCGAGACGCTCACATAGTGAGGTACCAGACACAGAGGGCTATGCAACAAGCAACCCACAACTCGGAAAATCAATTCTGAAATCCGAATCGTGTCACGGTGGCTCCTTTGCTGTGAGAGCCGGCATTGCGCCGCTTCGGCGGCTTACTTTGTCGCAATATACCACCAAAAGAGGAGGAAACCCAAATGGGAGACAGACACAAACCCAAGCGAGGTAGCATGGCTTTTGGCCCGCGTAAGCGAGCCCGTCGACAGACCGGTCGAGTCAAATCTTGGCCAAGTAATAGCAATGGTGAAGTCAAAATACAGGGTTTCGCAGGATACAAAGCAGGAATGAGTCACGTTTTGATCCGTGATGAAAACCCTGGTAGTCCTAGTGCAGGTCAAGAAATTAGGAAAGCGGTAACAATTGTGGAAACCCCGCCATTACAGATTCTCGGTATCCGTGGATACCACCAAACATACTACGGTAAACAAACTGCTGGAGAGGCATGGGCTTCTGGCGAAGAAATCGCAGAAGCACAACCTAACCTTGTTCGCCGAGTGCCAGCTCGTAACACTCACGATACTACAGAGCACATCACAGCTCTAAAGGAAATGGCAGAAAAGGGCAAACTATGCGAAGTTCGTTTAATTGTCTCGACTCAACCCTCTCAGGTCAAGTCGATTCCAACCAAGACTCCAAACATCATGGAACTTGGTCTAAACGGTAGTGATATCACTAGCCGTATTGCGTGGGCCGAAGAAAGACTCGGTCAAACACTGAAAGTTTCAGATGTATTTTCAAATGGCAATGATCTTGATGTTATTGCAGTCACCAAAGGAAAGGGTTGGCAAGGTTCAATCAAGCGCTGGGGAATTAAACTCCTAAGCCACAAAAACAGCAAGCGTCGCCGTCAAGGTGGAAATATGGGTGACTTCGGAACAGGATATGTTCGAAAGACAATCCGTCAAGCAGGTCAAACAGGTTACCACCAGCGTACTGAGTACAACAAGAAAGTAATTCGTATATCTTCTCCTGATGAAGATGAGGTCACTCCAGATGGCGGTTTCCTAAGATATGGTGAAGTTACCAATGATTACATCATTGTTCAAGGCAGTCTTCCAGGCCCATCCAAGCGCCTTCTAAGATTCCGTGAATCAGTCCGTCCGCGTAAGACACAGGACCCTGTAGACATTACTTACGTCAGTACATCAAGCAAGCAGGGGGTCTGAAGATGAAGGTTAAGATGATGAATCTGGTCAACACTGTAGACCAAGAAGAGTTTGAAGCAGGTTTACTTTCAGAACATTATTCTGTGGCTGCTAAGGCAGGAAAGGCAATTGAATTGCCAGACTGTTTCTCTGCAGATATTAGAGTTCAAGTAGTACGCGATGCAGTTCAATCTGCTCGTGCTAACCGTCGTCAGCCATATGGGCACAACCGCCACGAAGGTCGCCGAAACCCGCAACCGGGTATGAAGCACAGCGTTGAATGGTGGGGTAAGGGAAGAGGTGTTTCCCGTATTATGAGAAAGACTGGTCAAAGTACTGGTGCAGAAAATCCTCACACACGTGGTGGTCGTAGAGCACATGGTCCAAAGGTCGAGAAAGACTGGACAATGAAAGTTAACTCAAAAGTTCGCAAGCAAGCTCGCAACTCTGCGATTGCTGCTACAATTAATAGTGAAACAGTGGCTAACCGTGGTCACCGCTTTTCGGACGATGTTAAATTCCCTGTAATCATTGATGGATATTCTGAAGAACGCGATGGCAAGAAGGAGAAGTACGATGTTGAAAGCATCCCTCTTACTTACTCAACACGCAAGTTCATCGCTATGATGGAAGGCCTAGGTCTTGGTGCAGATTTGAACCGTGCAAAGAATGGTCGTAACATTCGTGCGGGTAAGGGCAAGATGCGTGGCCGCCGTCGCCGTACACCAAAGTCAATTTTACTTGTAGTCGGACAACGAGATGGACTAGCAAAGGCTGCTAGCAATGTATCTGGTGTTGATGTTGTGGCTGCTAAGGACCTCTCAGCAGAGGACTTGGCACCTGGCGGAGACATGGGTCGCCTTACTGTTTGGACTAAGTCAGCTATTGAGGCACTGGAGTGATTGAAATGGATCCATACAAAGTTATCGTAATGCCTTGGATTACTGAGAAATCCCTTGAGGCTCGTAGAGTAGCGGATGTTGATGAAGGATACTTCGAGAACAACAACCGCCTCGAATTTATTGTTCATGCTGATGCTACTAAGGTAGACATCAAGGAGGCCGTTGAGCGCCTGTTTGAAGTCAAGGTAGCAAAGGTAAACACCCGTATTTCCAAGATTGGCAAGCATGCCAGCGTCAAGATGGCGCCAGGATATGATGCGGATGTAGCGGCACAAAAGTTGAGTGCTTTCTGATTAAGGTGGTGAAGAGATGGGAAAACGTATTCGTGCACAACGCAGAGGTTCAAGCCCCAAGAACAGGGTTTCTAGTCACCGCTTCCCCGGTGCGTCACGCATTCCGCGTGGTGTAGAGGAAGTGGCTACAGTGATGGAGCTAGTTCACAGTCCAGTTCACACCGCTCCCCTCGTTAGGGTTCGTTTTGAAGATGGTAGTGAAACTCACTTGGTTGCAACCGAAGGGATTGCAGTTGGCCAAGAGATCGCAATGGGTGGCAATGTCAGCCTAAAGCCAGGTAATATCACTGAACTTGGTCAGATTCCAGAAGGAACACCAATCAACAATGTGGAACTTCGCCCCGGTGATGGTGGCCGAATTGCCCGTAGTGGTGGCAATTCTGCAATTCTAGAAACCCGCATGGGTGACAGAGTAAGAATTCGAATGCCTTCAGGTAGTCTGAAGGATTTGCCAGCAAAATGTCGTGCAGCTATCGGTATCCTTGCTGGACACGGTCGCTCAGAAAAGCCTCTGATGAAGGCTGGAGCGGCACATTACAAGGCAAAGGCTCGTGGTAAACTCTACCCTACAGTTAGCGGTGTGGCAATGAATCCAGTTGACCACCCTCACGGTGGAGGTAACCATCAGGCGGTTCACGGACCAAATTCAATCGCGCGCACTGCACCACCAGGTCAGAAGGTCGGGCACATTGCGCCAAGTCGCACTGGAAAGATGCGAGGGAAAAAGAAGGAGTGATGATTCATGGCACGAAGAAAGAGCAAGGGATTCCGTAAGCCAAAGGCGGTCCGCCGTGCAGCAAGGAAGAGAAAGATGGGTGTGGCTGAACGCCGAAAGCGAGAGTTCACCTATCGTGGTTACACAATCCCAGAGTTGCAGCAAATGCCACTCTATCCACCTGAGGATGGTTCCGATCAAGTCAGTATCATTGAGTTGGTACCTTCACGCGTCCGCCGTTCTCTAGACCGTGGACTTCCACGTGAATGTGAACATTTCTTAGAGCGAATTACAGAAGCAGAAGCTGATCAGGTAGTTCGTACCCATCGCAGAGATATGCCAGTTCTACCAGTAATGGTTGGTAAGTCTATTGGAATCTACAATGGCCGAGATTTCGTTAATCTCGAAGTTCAGCCAGAGATGCTTGGTCATTATCTAGGCGAGTTTGCATTAACTCGTCGTAAGCCTGTACACACAGGCCCTGGTGTTGGTGCTACCCGGTCAAGTAAGCACGTGGCATTGAAGTGAGGTGAAAAGGATGAGCAGAGATAGAAGTAAACCGCAATCTGGCTACACCCAGTTTTTGACAGGTAATCGCCTAGCAACCGCACGTGTGACTGATGTAGATGTACATCACAAGCACTGTGTCCAAATCGCTCGCAAACTGAAGGGTATGTATGCCGGTTCAGCAATTGAGTTCTTAGAAGATGTAATCGCTAAGAAAAAGGCAGTCCCCTATGTTGTGCGTTCCCGCAAAGGCCGTGGTGGTAACACTATGGCTGGGCACCGAAAAGGAAAGATGGGTCCAGGCCGATATCCTAGAAACGCTTCACAAGTATACATCAAATTAATTCAAAGTGCTATGGACAAAGCTCGTCAAC
>JAQXFA010000137.1 GCA_029250565.1 Candidatus Thalassarchaeaceae archaeon | reverse complement strand
CTGGCGGCATTCCTCCTGGCGGCATTGGCCCTGGCGGCATTCCTCCCGGCGGCATCATTCCAGGTGGCATTCCACCCGGCGGCATCATTCCAGGTGGCATTCCACCCGGTGGCATCATTCCAGGTGGCATTCCACCCGGTGGCATCATTCCTGGCGGGATGGGGCCTGTTGGCATTGGATTAGTTGGTGGGATCTCATGTATTGGTGCAGGGGCTGGTTGTGGTTCTTGAGGAGGCATTACAGGAGCTCCAATTGTAGCAGGCGGATTCATTGCAGGAGGTGGCCCAGTAGGTGCAGCTGGTGGCTCAGGTTCTGCAACAGGTGTAGTAATTGGTGCAGAAATAGGTGCGTGAGCAGGTGCAAGAAGGTCGCTCGCTGGCGGAGTTATAACAGGTTCTTGTACAGGGATTTCGGCACTGAATGCATTAGCCAATGGATCTGTTGATGGTGCTGCAGCAACGGCGGCAGCAGGTTCTATTTCTCCTCCAAAATCAACTAATGCACTTCCAAAAGCATCATCAAATATGCTACCACCTACAGCACTTCCTTTTCCATCTGATTGAATCGGCTTCCGGAAACTCTCTGCAACTCTAAGGTCAGATGGATGCGGGCCTAATTCAACTGTTTGACCACCAGCACTTGATTGGTATTCTAGTTTAAACAACCAAGCCCCAGAATCAGGATTGACAAAATACGAGAAATCTTGTCGAAGACCTGCTTGGATTTCGTTTGCAGATTCGTGTGCTTCAGCCTTTCCACCATCCATCGTGCGCATTCTAGGGACAATACCAGATATTGTTTGAGCCCCCTCATTTGTAACTTCAATTACGATTCTGAGAGCATCTCTATCATCGTCATCAATATCATCTTGAATGCAGTGAATACGAATTTTGAGTGCCCCACTTTGCACAGTTAATTCGTCGCTCATGGTCACTCCCAACCGTACCGACAGCCGCCCCATTACTTGAAGCGCACCCCGCCAAGTGCTCTAATTCACAAATTGCGTTTTTCTTATATTCACTCATTTTCTGAGTTATTCAGCAATGTTTGATGCATAAATTAAGATTAACGAAGATGTTTACGCAATGCAGGAGGTAAACTAGTACCATCTACGACAATAGAGCCCACAGTCAAATCAATTGAACTTTGATGTGTGTGACGTTTATGGATTAACATCAAGTCACGAATTCCAAACAATAACATTCCTAATAATGGAATTGCATACTTCATTTTTCTTAGCGCCCTTGCATCCCAATCACTCTTTACTAGGGGTTTCCCATCTTCTAGTACCACTGCTAAACCAAACCAGCGTTGCGCGTAAGAACGTCCATAGCGTATTCCAGTGAATTTGTGATAGAGATAATTCCCAGAGAAAATCAAGAACCAATCAACCAAGAATAATACAGTCCCCTTTCCTCCTGAAAGAGCCAATCCTAGGTTATATGCTTGAACAATACTAGCTACCCCACCAGATAAAAGAGAGGTAATCAAGTGAAGCACACCCATTACAAAAACAGTGTCAATCATGTAGGCGAGCGCTCGCGTAGATGCCCCAGCGAGAATCGTTCCTTCTGGGATTATCCAGTTCCCTCCCGCTGCTTTCACCGCTGCTTTCGCTGGATTGACAAATTCCCCTTGGTGTGTGGAAATCGGGTTCTCTTGTTCACTCATCTCGCCACCTCTCAATAACTCTGGAGGACGTGCCACGCCTCAAGTTTCCTATCTCTAACCCAATCAAGCCAGCCCTCCCAATCTCCATCATGACGAAGGGTGTCAGCACACCCCACAACGATTAGGCCGCGGCGTGGTCTAGTGATGGCAACGTTGAGCCTCCTGTGGTCCGATAAGAATCCTACTTCACCGTCATGATTTGCTCTTACTGTTGATAGAACAATGACTTCTTTTTCACGCCCTTGATATCCATCAATACTTCGGATTTCAAGGCCACCTGATTCTTCATCGCCTTCGCCTGCTAGAATTCCTTTTCCATCAAACAAATCTGTCAGTAATTGCACTTGACCGCTGTAAGGAGAAACTACTCCGATATCTGAAGGTTCTAAGTCACCAGCGCTGAGTAATTGGTCAACTATTTTCACAACCCATCCAGCTTCATCTCGGTTGATACGTGATTTACCGTCAACCGCTAACTCCTCAGCTCCATCTATTGGAACAAAAGCAACAGGCGCATTCCAATCAGGCCATAAGAAGCCGGCAGGTGCAATTCTATCATCCGCGCTAACTCCATTCTCAAGTTGATTATCATAATAGCGTGCTGACGAATATTCCGCAATCACAGGATGCATTCGATATTGAGTTTTGAGCATGGTTGGAATCATTCCAACATCAATCATGCGCTCGAACAGACTTCGCCTCAAACCATCTTGTTCGGCTCGACGAGAAATTACGGTAGGTGGAAGTTGGCGATGATCTCCAACTAAAACAAGGCGGCGACAACTTCGCATGATTGGAACCCATGTCGCCGGTTCAATTGCTTGAGTCGCCTCATCAATTAGAATATTGGAAAATTTCCGTTGCCCAAGAATCTGATGTCCTACACCAATACATGTGGAGCAAATGACTTCAGCGCTATCAAGAACATCATCATTCATTGATGTTTCAAGTGCTCTAATCGCTTTCCATCCCATCTTTAAGTCACGATGTGCGAGCCCTTTTTCCTTACCTTTGAAAGTAGGCAGACGACGTTGTAGACTTTCTTGAAGACCTAGTAATTCCTGGACCTCTTCTTGAAGTGGGTGTTCTTCTATTCTTGCTCGTACTGTTGCAGACCTGAGATGTGATCTCACTTTTACTGGTTGACCGATTCTAACCGCTTTAACACCGAGGTCCAATAGCCCCTCAAGCAGATTATCAACTGCTACATTACTATCTGCAGTCGCTAAAATTGGACCAGTGCCTTGCTTTGCCCACCCTTGAAGAATCCTTACAGCGGTATGGGTTTTACCAGTTCCAGGCGGTCCTTGAATCAGACTAAGTCTAGATGTCATGGCTTTTTCAAAAGCCTCTCCTTGGCTTTCATTTAGTTCATTTGGAGTATAGACATCACGCCATTTTATGCCGCGGAATTCAGGCCTCATTTTGGCTGAATCATTAATGTCTCTTGGTTTACCAAGTAGTAAATCTGAGAGTGTTGTTGGAGGGTCATCTCGAAGAATTTCACGGAGTGCGTCCTGCATTCTATCATGAGCAACTCTGTTTGCCCCTCGATCAATGCGCCAAGTTCCAGTACGAACTTTCTCAAGGTTTTCTGAAACAACAATCGAGATAGAGTTACGTTTTCGGGTTAGAACAATTCCTTCAACAGGACTTTCTTTTAGTGGATTATTACGGCATATTGTGACAATATCTCCCTGTGAAAACCTATGGTTACCTAGATTCTGTCCTTTTTGGGCAGAGAATTTTACTACTCTGTCACCAAATAACCAGCCGCTATTTCTAGCTATTACACCAATCAGTGTGTAGCCATGCTCTACCAACTTTTGCTTAGACCAATGGCGCAGACGCTCTTCAACTTGTGCCATTTCATCTTCAAGTTCCCAAGTGATTAATCGAGAATAGCGGCTATGAAAATCTTGGGCACGGATGAAACGAGTGGTCTCACCATCAAGTGTGGGTGAAGGCAAGTCTGAACCATCACCCGGTTTGAGACGTCGAACGCCACCCCGCTTTTCATCTGCCACATTTTAGGCGGACCATCTGTTGTCTTTCAACCTTCCAATTGTGAAATATCGCCGTAGGCGGATGAATCAACTATACAGCAGATGGTGAGTATTATACCTTAATCGTGCGCGGATATAGAACGAGGCAAATGTTCGGACGCTGGCGCAAGTCAAAGGAAGAGGCAGGCATAACCTGCCCTTTATGCAGCGAAGTATCCCCCGATGGAACGGAAGAATGCCCGAAGTGTTACCATCAACTTGGAAAGAGTATTATTGACCAAGATGAGAGCGTTTCTGAAGAAGTTAGCACATCTATTTTTGATGAATTGTTAGCCGAGGATGAAGATGGCGATGATGGTGAGGTTGTTGATTGGTCAAAACATACCTTTGAAATCGATGATGTGACGATTGATGTCAGTCAGTATGAAGAGGATTCAGAGGCGGTCGCTTTATCTGCGGCACCTAACTTTGCAGCCATTGAAGCAGATGCACCAAGTCAAGTTCCTAAAGTTGCTGAAGAATTAGAAGACGGTGAATATGAACTCAGCACATCAGATGCACCCAAGAATGTGGAGAAGTTCGTAGTCCCTAGCTCAAAGGAAGTTGAGACAGTTGAAGAGCCAACTCATCAGGTTGATCTAGTTGTGCCGTTATTGCCAAAAGGGGTTACGGAAAGTTCCACAGAAGATGAGCCATTATCCGACCCATCTGAGGTACCAGAGGAGAAACAAGAAACCTCATCAGAAGATAATTCACAGCCAATTTCTACTGCTGAAGCCGAACCAGTGGCTGAACCAGTGGCCGAACCTGTGGTCGTACCAGTGGCGGTCGAGCCAGTGGTGGTTCCCACACCGACTCCAGTACCAACTACAACCCCGGAGACTCCAGCAACGACTCCACCAGCTCTACCGGCAACACCGCAAGTGAATGCAACCCCAGCCCCAAGCTCTACACCAGTAGCTAAACCAGAAATTCCAAAACTTCCGAGTTTGAATTCTACTGCTTCAAACGGAGCTGTAGCAACTAAGGCGCCTGCGCTTCCTTCGGTACCAACAACTCCAGCATTACCAGCTGTGCCGTCATCAAGACCAGATGCTAACGCATTCAAACAGGATGCAGGATTGGATGTTGATGCTGAATCACCATCGGTAACCCCTCCTTCTCTAGATGATCAGATGTGGCCATGGCCACAAGGCGAATCCTATGATGACCTAATTGTAAAGAGGAAATTGCGGCAAGTGATGGAATCAGTGAAGGGTGGTGATTTGGATGGTGCGGCTAGAGATCTTGACAAATTAGGGCCTCATCTTGGGGACCGGAAAGAGATTCTTTTCCATGTAGGGGTTGTACTCAAAAAATTGGGCCGGGAAGAGGCACTTCGCCGAATGCTTGAGACAGCACGTAGACTTCATCCAGAAGACCAACATGTGGCAACAGCACTCACAAGCCTAGGAATGTAATCATAATTTGATGGGTTCATAAGGGATGGAAACATCTCATGTTGTATGTGCGATTTATTTGGTATGAGTTGTAATCAAGAAGATAGAGCAACACGAAGTTTACCACGTTTTGCAGGTTTCTCCTCGCGAAATCCCCATGGATGGGGAGTTGGTTGGTATGAGGAAGGAATGGCTCGAATAGAGCGTGCTCCTGGTCGAGCGGATTATTCAGAGCAATTCCTAGAATCAATTGATGAAGCCCGTAGTACAAACCTCATTGCACACGTGCGCTACGCTACTCATGGTAGCCAGGTCACCTGCAATTGTCATCCATTTGTTAGGCAATACCGTGGTAGAGATTGGATTTTTGCCCACAATGGTTGGGTCAGTGGCGCAGATGACCACCCTATGGCTGAAGGTGATACAGATTCAGAGCAAATATTCAATCACATCATGGATGAGGTTGAGTGCTATCAATCCCGCGGGGAAATACGCGGTACAATTCCTGCTCTAAAACACGCAATTGCAACTGTGTTTGAACGCTATGGAGAAAACATCAATCTAAATTTACTAATTTCAGATGGTAGTATGATGTATGTTTTCCACCACTATCCAAACAAACCAATTTACCTCATCCGTCGCTCTAAATCGTATGGTGGAGCAGCTTTAGTATCTACACAGCAACTCACAGGAGAACATTGGGTTGAACTAGAACCTGATCGATTACTCGTCCTTGACCGTGGCGAGGTGTTGCAGTACAATCACCCACTTATCTGATTTTCACAGGCATTGTTGTTTGGCAAAATCATAACACCACATAGCCATTCGAGCATCATGATGCACGCCACACCGACCCTCATCATTGATGATGAGTTATTACTGCGGCCCGCTGGTATCGAATACCTTGATCAACTAATCATTGCATTTGAGGAATCACTGCCAGAAGTCATTGGTGGCTTGCCTTGGTATGATGTTGAAGATGAAATGCATGTTCAACTTGAACAGTATCTGTATGATGTTGGTAGAGGTGGTAAAATTGGCCGTGCACATCATTGGGTAATTATTGACCAATCAAATGAGGAATTACTCGGTCTTGTGGCATTTGACCGATTCACTAGGGTACGCGAAGCTCATTGGAATCTTGGCTATTGGGTTCGTAGATCTGCGACTAGAAGGGGGATTGCTAAACGTGCAGCAAACAAGTCACTAGATTGGATTTCAACCACCCAAGGTAGCCCTACTGCTGTAGAAATTACAGTCGACCCAAAGAATGAAGCTGGATTAGCAACTTGTAATTCCATAGTCAAGAAATGGCGGGGTGAAAGAGTAGAATGGGTTGATGGTGAGGTTGAAATTGCTGGTGAAATGCGTCACCACATCACCTTCATACTGCCTCGATTACCTTTAACTGAAATAGAAAATGCTCAGGAAGGTAATGTTTGGCTTTCATTAGACACGGATGATTTATCTCATCACCCCAGAGTTTACGGCCATCCAAAACGATCACAGAGAAATTCTCCTCAAGCGTACAAAATGAGTGAAACGTTGGCTAAATCTTGGGAGGGATTCTTTCGATGGAGGGAGAACCAAGGGAAAGGATTACCTGTAACTCTGTTTGTCATCAGTGAGCAATTAGATGATGTGGATTTTGCTACTAATTTGAAACAACTTTTACAGCATGATGAAACCATTACTATTGGTTGTCATGGGAATAAGCACAGGTGCTGGTCTGCATGGCCAGAAGATAGAGTTGGATTTGCCAATGAACTATCATTTTCAATGGGGAAAATATCGGCTTTTGCAGGAGAAAAATTCCGTCCTTGGTTCCGCGCTCCTGGAGGTTACATCGCTCCTTGGATGATTGAGGTGTTAAGTGAATATGGAATCACACTTGATTCCTCGGGAAGTGTGACCAAGGTTAGCGATAGAAAGGTCGGTATGAAATCAGGATTTGAAAATGTGAGAGACACCGCTTGGAGGAAGGGTTTGGTTGAACGATTTTGGTATTCTCGCTTTGGTATCCCGGTAACAGGTCCCGCCCTTCGAATCCCACTACTGAAAAGTTTAGCTAAAAGACAGTGGATGAAAGTCACTAAAGATGCAAAATGCGTTAATGAAAATGCCCTTTTGACACCGAGTTACATGGTTAATTCATTGTACTGGCATCTTCTTGATCATGCAGGTAAAAATGGTAATTGGCAGCCACCTATTCATCCCTCATTTAGAACAATTGAAACGGTTTCAAACTACAAACGGTAATATGAGCCCCCCAAGTCGTAATGACCGTCCCTTTGGGTCGCACAGTACTCTAGACCACAAAAATTGAGGGTGATTATATGGCTGATGTAGAATATCCAGGAATCCCAACAACTACCGATGGCGCTGGAAATATTGTCTGGGTAGAGAGTCACATAACCGATGGTTCGTGTGCCTATCCGATAACCTCCTCAACAACCATGGGTGTTGGTTACAACATGGAAGTTTCAAACGGTAAAGAGAATCTTTGGGGAACTAGATTAGCTTTCATTGAGCCGGAATCAGAACATTCGTCAGCATCTGCAGCAGAAGGGTTTGCACTCGCTGGCGGACGTGTCACCAATTTCACAAGTGGCCAAGGACTTATTTTGATGAAGGAGGTTCTCTATGTCATTAGCGGTAAACGACTTCCAATAGTGTTCCATATTGGCTCAAGAGCAATGACAAGTCAGTCACTCAATGTTCACGCAGGTCACGATGACATAATGGGTGTGTCAGATGTTGGGTGGGCAATTCTTTTTGCTAGAAATGCCCAGGAAGCAGGAGACCTTGCACTAATTTGCAGAAGAGCTGCTGAAGCAAGTTCAACCCCCTTCTTGAATGTTCAAGATGGTTTCTTAACAACACACACAATAGAAAACACATT
>JAQXFA010000136.1 GCA_029250565.1 Candidatus Thalassarchaeaceae archaeon | reverse complement strand
GGTGGTGCAGGTGCTGCTGGTACCACCATTGGTGTAGGTGGTGGTGCTGGAGCAGGTGGTAAAGCCGTTGTAGGTGGTGCCGGTGCTGGTGGTATTGTTTCTGTTGAGGGTTTTGGGGCCTCTTCTACAATTTCTTCTTCAACAATAGTACTCGCTACTTCTGGTCCCTCATCCACTACTTCTTCTACTTCATCCACAACTGGTGTTTTAACCTCACTCGCTACTTCTGGCCAATCTACATCTTCTACAATTTCTTGAGTTTCAGGGACTGAAGGTTTTGCTTCCTCTAACGTAGGTGGTTCAGGTTCAAGTTGTGGTGATGGGGTGGGTGGTGTCGCTACTACAGGAGATGGTGCGGGTGGTGGAGTTTGCACATCTGGTACCGGTGCAGTGGGTAGTGGGGTTTGTACAACCGGTACTGGTGCAGCGGGTTGAGGTGATTCCTCAACTGGCTTACCATGGTTTCTGCCAAATTGCAATAATAGCATTCTTTGTTCCCCATGCTCTGTTTGTTCAGTCAATAATTTAGGATCTGCGAAATTAATGAAAGATAATAATAAACCAAAGAGCATTAGGGGCAACCCAATTATTGGGGTGAAAAATAGCAAAAATAAACCAAAAATGGTCAAACCAAACCAAACCAACTTTAATTTCGAAATTAATTCGAATCTATTATCGGAAAAGAAAGATGCTAAACCATTTGATGCATGTATTTTGTCTAATACTGGATTGACACCAACATAACAAGCAATCACACCTGAAAATAATGTCAATTTAGCAGCCCATCCGTAATCGCCATTTACAGCAGGAAGAATCAGTTCCCATAAAGCAAAGCCAATAAAAATTAGAGCACCTGGTAAAAGAGGTGAATAATTAACAAATGGAATATTTTTCCCAAGTACCCCAAGAAGCAAAAGAACCCCTGCTACTAAAAGGAACAAAACTGAACCGGCAAACGCAATTGTACCAACAAAACCAGCTGTGGCTTGACTACCAATTGCTTCACAATATTCTTTGAATGGGTATTCACCTAAATCCCAATCAGAATTTTCCCATTCATCCATTTCTTTCTTGCATTCATCATATTGCTCGCTGATGTCGTTTTCTTCCGATTCACAATCCCCATCTGAGTCGCAAGTAGTAATGCTAGTGTCGTCTAAACCCATACGGCTTTCCATTTCAGTGCCTAAAATTTCTTGGTTTTGAACAATCCAAGATTCACTAAAAAGGCTAATTGAAACCATTATCAATGCTAAACATATCAATCCAATATTAATCAAATTTGAAATAGGTATTTCGGGTTTTGGTGCAACTAGATTTTGATGATTATAAATCACATCACCTGTGTGAACATTACCACCAATTGCACTATCTTGCAAGGCTGTGGATGCTGGTGCAACTTGTGCAGGGGTTGTTTGTTCGGTGTTTTGAGGTGGTGGAGCCTCTTGCATGAAAATAATGCTAGGCAATTTTACTTATGAGTGATTGGAATATTTGATATTTCAGAAATCAGATGTTGCGTATACAGTCACATCTTCTGGCGCCTTAACATCCATTTTTGGTACAATCACGATGTTAATTCCACTCTCTGCTACCATTTCCCACAATGATGTTGTTGCCTTTGTCTTGATGACTAGGGCTTGGACACCTTCTGTTTCACCTGCTTGAGCGATTGTATCTTTGACACCATCCGCGTCAGAAACTGAACCATCTTCTAGAATGAAGACTGCCTGATTTGCCTTCTTGGGCATATTACCAGCCCATTCTTTGACTTCATCAGGAATTTCTATTTTCTCTGATGTGCTGGTGACCTCACCTTCTGATTTTTCAATTCTAGTGATGACTCGCTTTGCTTCCTCTGCTTGACCTAGATGCTTACCAATTACTTTCTTTTCTAAGTGTTCAACTTCTCGGCTTTCTGGAGCAAATGCAATGTGAGTTAATTTATTACCAAGTACTCCTGATAATTCTAATGCAATCATTCGGCCACCGCGGTCGCCATCCAAGAATGCTTTCACCATTGATTTATTCTCAACTAATTCAACCAATGCATCGTCAATTCCAGCGCCCATTACTGCTATTACGTTCTTTATTCCACATGATGCCAAATTTAAGACATCGTTGCGGCCTTCAACAATAATCAACGAGTCACTGGATTCAATGTTTGGTCCACATGTCATACCTGTATCTTTGTAGGTAGTAACTTCGCTAGTTGTTAACACACTGCGAACTTCATCAATCAAATTATCTGCTTCTGTGTCGCGTTGTTTGACGATATCAAGAAGAATATCCTTTGCACGATCAACCATTGAAGTTCTCTTAGAAGAACGAATGTTAGATATTTCAAGCACCTTCAATTGTGAAGCCGCCGGTCCAATTCTTTCTATTGTTTCAAGAGCAGCGCCAATAATTGCACTCTCTACATTCTCAAGAGAAGATGGGATTTCAATTACTCCGCTAACTTTTCCCTTATTGCTATCTAAATTAACATCAATATGCCCGATGCGCCCAGAACGCTGTAGTTTTCTCAAATCTAGTGCTTCTGGCATTAATCCCTCTGTTTGCCCAAAAATAGCACCGATGATGTCTTTTCTACGAGCTTGGCCATCAAGTTTGACGCTGACTCTAATCATGTATTTTGCATTGCCTGATTCTTTCATTTTTCTCATTCCTTAGGTATACCCCGCCCCACCACTGGGGCCGTTTTTCTCGGAATCGAGCGCCTATGCGCCCGGTGATTGGGACAGGTGAACCTGTAAATTGGCCGAACTACCCTTCCTTCAAGAACCCACCGGACCTTTAGTCAAAGTGAAAAGGTGAAGCGGACGTGGTCATAATATGCCCACAGGCGAAGGCCCGGTGCGAACTCGTGAAGTTTACGCCACTGTAATTGGAGTCCTTCTACGCGATGGGGTTCTTACACGGGAAGAACAGCGGTTAGCTACTAGATTAGCAATTCTTCTTTTTAAGAAAGAAAATGATTTGAAAAATGTTCCAGGGGAGATTTACAATTCGGTGATTACAGGTGAAGTTGTTGATGGTGGTGAAATCATCAATAAAAACGAAAGAATACAAATCTATGAAGAGATGTTTGAAACTGCTTTTGTGAACTCTTCATTGAGCCATGATGAAATGGCGGTAATCGCTATTTTACGATCTAGTTTACGAATTACAGACAAAGAACATGAACTCGCTATTGAGATATTGAAAGATTCACTAGAAGAAAGTGATGACCCTAAACTTCTTCAAAAAGTCAAAGATGATTTGGGGGGAGTTGTTGACCTCGTTGGTAGAATGTTTGATTCTCTGCGCCCAAAACGAGATGAGAAAAATTAGCCGAAAAACGGCTTAACAGCCAAAATGAACATGAAGACTAGCCTCTACGGCGGTACATGCGTTTTCTTGAGCCAGAGGACCCTATTGCATTAGCGGCTCTTGAATATCTGTTAGATAGAAATGCCACAGACATTACAAAACTGCTAGAATGGTTGCCTTCGGCTCAAACTAGACGAGACCGATTAGCAATTTTACAGCGTGCCAACAGTTTGATGGAAGAATTGGAATATGCTGTCAACCGAATCGCTGAGGTTGAATGAATGGTAAAGCAAACTGTCGCTGAAGGGGCAATAATTCTCACTGGTGGCCCCTCAAGCAGAATGGGTGAACCAAAGGCTTTGATTGAGATAGAAGGGGAAGCGATGCTTTTACGAGTTGTAAAAGCACTACAAAAATCTGGTATTCTTCAAGTAATTCTCTCATTTAAAAACCAAGAGCAAGCTACTGATGTCATACAAACCTTACAGCAAAAAAACCAGAATTGGCCGCCAAATATTGATGGAAATACATTAGTAATGAGGATTGTATTTGACGAGGATTTGAATCAAAATCAGAACTCTGCGGTCAGAGGAATGAGTGGGGCAGTCAAAGTTGCACATCAACTTGGATGGGAAACAGTACAGATTGTGCCTTGTGATGTGCCATTCATTCGCTCGCAACTATTTCCTCTCTTGTATAGTAATTTGTCAAAGAGTAATGATTGTGCAGTTATCCGATCTGAATCTGGTATTGAGCCTTTGTTATTCTGCGCCAAGACTGATGCACTCAATACTGCCCTCAACGACATTAACATGGCAGCACACCAAGTGATTTCTAAGATGGGTGTGGTTGAGGTCGGACCGACTGATTGGAAAGAGGCGGGGATTACAAATCATTGTTTCACGAATGTTAACTCAAAAGAGGACATGGAATTTCTTAATTAATTCGAAAACGGTTACCATCTGAAACTACTCGGCCTTCAGCGAGTGCATCAATTACTGTTGGATAGAGATGGTGTTCTATCTCCGCTCTCACTCGCTCTCCAAGAGAGCTCTCTCCTTCTCCTGATTGAATAGCGGTGGTTTCACTAGCGATTAGTGGGCCATCATCAACACCTGCACTCACGAAGTGCACCGACGCTCCCGCTGTAGTAGCTCCCGCGGCCAATGTATCTCTAACTCCATGAGCGCCCGGGAATAGGGCGCCATCATCACCCCACGGACTAGGATGAATGTTTACCACTCTGCCTAATCGGGGAGCCAAAAAATTCTCAGTCAAAATTCGCATGTATCCACTACAAACTATCATTTCAACTTGGTATTCATCTAGAACTTTGGCAACAGCCTGTTCGTGTGCCAATCTACGAGCGCGGGCACCACTAGAACCAACTTCGAAATCACTTCTAGGTTGTAATGGAACACAAATTCCAACAACTCCGTGTTTGGCTGCTCTATCTAATCCTTTAACTGCAGGTTGATCCGAAATTACAACAACTGTTTCATGAGAACAATCATTTGATTCTTGGTGTTGTAAAAGCGCTTCTAAACCAGAGCCTGAACCTGAAATCAAAACACCCAACCTTAGAGGGTTATTTATCGAAGAAATGTTTGGAAGAATGTACGAACCTGACATGTTCGGAGAGCCCCTTGTGGTCTAGGTTTACACCTAACCTGTGTGCAAAGCGAGTAGGCCACCACTATTGAGCGAATCGGCCACTTTTTAACAGCGGTTTATAGCGACCATATTGGGGGAACGGGGGTGGCAGTGGCATTGACGAGTGTGGATGCTATTGTTGAGCAATATTCACGTAAATCTACACCCTTGAAAAGGCGCTTGTATGTGGGTATTGGATTCATTTTCATCATCTGTGCTATTATTGGTATTTGGATACCTGGTTGGCCAACTGTTTCTTGGGCTGTTCCGGCTGCTTATCTCTTCAGTCATTCAAACGAGAAATTATTTCGCTGGACATTGACAAATCGCTGGTTTGGTTCAGCATTATTTGACTACTACTCTACAGGAAAAACCCTACCAAAACATGTTAAAACGTGGATAATTGTGTTCATTACCATAATGTCTGCCGTTTCTATTTGGATAACTGACCTTTCTGGTGACCCTGGATATGGTCAAGCATTTATTGTCATTGTTTGGTTGATTGGTGTATGGTTTATTTATTCTAAAGTAAAAACCCGCACATGAGGATTTGGTCGGACATTAATGTCTGAATAAACGAACACCTGTGAACAACATGGTCATACCGTGCTCATCAGCGGCGTCAATTACTTCTTGATCTCGTATCGAACCACCCGGTTGAACTACACTTGTTATTCCAATCTCATGTGAGGTATCAATACCATCTCTGAATGGGAAGAACGCGTCTGAAACCATCATTGCCCCTGTTGCCCGCTCACCAGCACGACGGGCTGCAATTCTGACTGCTTCGACTCTGCTAGTTTGACCGGGGCCAATACCAACTGTTGCGAATCCTGTTGTACTGGGTTGGACAAACACAACACAATTTGATTTCACTTGGGCGCAAACCGTTACGCCAAATCTGGCTAAATCGATTTGGCCATCATCTGCTGATTTTTTGGTCACGGATTTGACCTCTGACCAATTGATTTGAGGAGCTCCTTCTTCTTGTGCTAACCAACCACCATCAATTTGTCTCCATCGTAATTCTGGATTTAGCGGGGTGAAATTATCAAAAGTTAGCATTCGGCGATTCTTTTTCTCTGATAATATATCCAAGGCCGATTTTTCAAAACCAGGTGCGATAATACATTCAACGAAATGTCCGCCAATCGCTTCAGCTACCTCATTAGTCACTACTTGATTGAAAGCAATTACACAACCGAAAGCGGATTCCGGGTCGCTAGCAAGCGCATCATTCCAAGCCTCTACTTGATTGGTGGAAATTGCAACACCACAAGCATTTGTGTGTTTGATAATTACACAGCAATGGGGCCATTGACTCCATTCATCACCACTTACAGAACGGGCAAAACGCAATGCTGCATCCAAATCAAGATAATTATTGAAAGATAATTCCTTACCACCATGTTGGTTTGCAGATGCTAAACCATCTGGCATTTCCCCAACCCGTGATGCGTCAAAAAATCCTGCTATTTGATGTGGGTTTTCCCCATATCTTAACCGATTCAACTGGCCACCTGAAATCAACAGTCTCGGAGGTAAATCACCTTCTAATTCAACCCCTTCAAATCGTTCGGCCAAGGTTGTTGCTAATGCCACATCATAGGCTGCTGTTCTCTGAAATGCCGTCAATGCAAGTCTTTGCCTCACATCTAATGGAACTGACTTTGGGTCACCATCTGTTTGTTGTAAATGTGCTAGAACTTCATCGTATTGACTAGGATCTGCCATCACCAAAATATCTGGATGGTTCTTTGCTGCTGCCCTAATCAATGTCGGGCCACCAATATCAACCATCTCAATCAATTCATCGATTTCAACAGGAGGTTGCCGCGCAGCAACCTCCTCAAAGGGGTAGAGATTTACAACCACCATATCGATTCGGGGGTAACCAAGTTGGGCTAGGGTTTGTACATCATCCGGATTGTTTCCTCGGGCAAGAATTGGTGCATGAATTGCTGGATGAAGTGTTTTGACTCTACCATCAAAAACTTCTGGATGTTCTGTGATTGAACTAACGTCATCAACTGCTACCCCGGACTCACGCAATAGACGAGCAGTCCCCCCTGTACTAACTATTTTCCAACCCATCGCTTCTAATGCCACTGCTAGAGCGGTTACCCCTGTTTTATCGTAAACACTGAGAAGGGCGCGGGGTGAATTAGTGCCGGTTTTATTCGGCACTTCAGAAGTTGTTCCGGGTTGATTAGAAGTGCTCATCAATCGAACCCGTATTCATTCGACGGGGAAGCCGTTATTGAGTTTTGAGGCGAAAATAATTTCCTCTAATCAACCCTATTTTACTACTTATCGTTTTCATCAAGTGCGATTTCTAATAATGAGGGTCCTGTTGACATCCATTCTAATCCGTCTTGAACCCATGTCCATATCTCTTTCATCCGATTCTTATCTACCCCAGCATGCTTTGCAATAATTTTAATCGCTTCAACTTCAGAATCATGTACATCGCCATCTGCCGCTGCAAGGAAAATACCATCTCTAAGTGCTAATCTTAGAGTCTTTTTATCCATATTTTTTACCGTTTCTTCGACATTATATTCATTACGTAATAAATTTCGAAACTGCGTGCGTAATCGTGGATTTATCAACATCCTAGCCATTCGAGTTTCAAAAAACGACATTTCTTCTTCCTTGAGAACGCTATCAGCATTGGCAATAATTGCTAATACGGTCATGTAATCGTCCCTGTTGACTGCGAGGAACGCATCTGGATGTGAGGGTTTCATGTGCAATTTACCATTAGAGTTCTCATTGAATTAGGTTTCGGATAGATATTTACAAAATATATCTGAAAGAATAACGAAAATGATTGTAACTTTATCACTAAGTGGATGGGGGTGGATTAATCCCCTCTTGCACTGATTACTTGGTCACAGCGAAGAAGTGTGTTTGTTGTTTCAGTCGCCGCCATAATACCATGAAGTATGCTTTCGGCAGGCTCAAGAACATCTGACATTGATGTGATTGAACCATCTGAACTAACGCCCGCTGCTTCAATATTTTCTCTCACTGCTGAACGGAGTTCAAGAAGTGCATCAAGTGGGTTTACACCAGAATTTGCCGCCAACATCCATGGAATCATCTCAAGAGCGCGACCGAAGGCATCCATACCAAGGCGGCTTCTGTCAGCAATATTTTCTGCAGCCTCTTTTACTGCTTTTGAAGCAAGCATATGTGATGCCCCACCACCAGGCAATAGTGTACCTTCACTGCGGGCTAAGCTAGTGGCCCTAAGTGCATCATACATTCCTCGAATAGTCTCTTCCGAACCCATTGCTCCGCCTACAAGAATTGTAACAAGTGGGCCTGTGCAACCATCAAAGATGATTCTGTCTTGAACTTCATCTGTTGCCAACCTTCGTTCTGCTTCGAATCGACCGACTAGTCCAAGATTTCCATTGCTAAAGTCATCTAAATGTTCTACTAATTTTGCACCACTGGCTTGAGCTAAATGGACTAATTGCTTCTGATCTACATCGTGAATTACCACTTTCCCAGCTGCTGCAAGTCGGTGTAGTATGATTCTATCAATATCACCACTAGAACAGATTATTTCAGCATCTGTGGCAATGATGTTATCAGCAATTTCTGCTAATGTTTGCTCATGTATTGCCATGAATTTTTGGAGATCTTCTGCAGATTGTAATTCGATTTCGGTATCCCTCTTTGTTTCTCTTTGCTTAATATCACAATTGAGAAGTGCCACTTTGGCATTCTCTTTCACTCCAACCATTCTCTCCATTGGAATTCGTTGGCGCCAAAATACACCAGTAACCATGCGTGTGTCGTTTATTGTGCTATCTTCTAATTTTTCAAACAACACATCTTCGGCTTCACAACGAATACCGGATTCTGTGTCATGAGTTACATGCGCAAGGGCTTCTACCAACATTTTCGCAAAGCGGATATCAGACCCTGCTGCGCGTCCTGTCATAGATGTTGAAGCAACTTTCAGTAACAAGTCATTATCATCTTCTGAACATTCTATTACATCTTCTTCAAGTGCTGAAACCGCTATTTCAGCAGCCATCAAATAACCATCAACTACAGTCAGAGGGTGGACACCTTTTCGAATCAGTCTCCCCGCTTCATCTAAGAGCGCCCCGGCTAGAAGAACTGTTGAAGTTACACCATCCCCAATCGCTGATTCTTGAGCTTGGCCTAGTGATACGAGAAGTTTGGCACCTGGATTTTTAATCAATAAATCATTCAGCACTCTTGCACCATCAGATGTTACTGCGAATTCACCATTGGTTTTGTACAAGCCTTTGTCTAATCCACGTGGGCCAAGAGTTCCACGAAGTATTGAGGATAGGGTTTTTGCGGCGTGAATCAACTTCTGAGTTACCTCCACACCAGAGGTGACTCTAGTCTCTTGGCGAACTATTGGAACATGTCCTTGTGTACCTTCAGCCATACACCCACCTAATTTGTCCGACCTACGACCCCTTGATGAACCTTTGAGATTTTTGAGAGTGGGGAATTTATTGATTAACGACGTCTTCCCTTGCGTTTTGCCCTTCTGTCTTTCTTACTACTGTAAGACTGTTCCCAAGCCCTTCCACCCATGCTTCGTTCAACATCCATATCATATGAACTTCGGAACTTATTTTCTGGTGCTCGGAAACCACGGGGCAAATCACCTGCTGATTTAATTGAAACTTTGACTTCGTATTGTTCTTCTAAACCCTTCACGGTTGAACCGCCTTGGCCAACAAGAACACCTATCGCTGAATCATCAACATAGACTTCTACGCTTCCGCCGGAGAATTTTACGTGATGGATTCTAATTCCATAATCTTCTGAAAGACGATCTTTTAGTTGGGCCGCAGCAAGGAGTTGCATTGGTGACATTTCGTCTCCTGATGCTTGACCATCTGCATCAACAATACAAATTTGTTCACCAAATGAGAATATCTCGTTCAAAACCTTGCCATCAGGATATCTTTTCACTTGGATTACTGGTCTAGCCAAATCTGATTGCATTCCAGAAGGTGCCTTAACAGTCATTGCTAATTGCAAAACTTCCCCAATTTTACCCTTTTCAACATGAATAACTGTAGTCAATATCTGGGCTAATATTCCTAATTCAACTCTCCCAATCATTCGCTGAATCGCTTCTAATGCAGAGGCTGAGTGAGTGACTCCAAGTAAACCAAGACCTGCTAATCGACAATCTCCAAATACTTCGAAATCTTTGGTCTTACGAACTTCATCATACACAATAAAATCTGGTCTTGCTAAGAATAAGATATCTGCTGTCAATTCCATTGAACCGCGGGAACGATCATCTTCAGCTAGAGGAGCATATTGAGTTACTCTTTGAGGCAATTGTAAATCTCTTGGACTTTCCATTGTTTTGACAACTGCGCCTTCGCCGTCTAACCAGCGAGCGATTGCACTTGCTAGTGTTGATTTACCTGAGCCGGGCATTCCACTAACGAGTGTTCCTTGATTTTGTAAATCCGCAATCAATTTTAGGAGGTTTTCATCTAAATTGTAATCATCAAGATCTGGTTGTGCTACAGGTCGGACAACAATCATTTCCCAACCATCAGAAAATGGTGGCCAAGAAATTGTTACTCGTAAATCCCCCACTTGCATTACTTTACAACCATGACGATCAATTTCCACAAAACAATCACCTCGTGTCTCACTATGTTGCTCAAGAGTGATATCCAACCCTTGAGATATCTCTTCAATAGTTGAACTACTAAATTCCTCCATCTCAAGTTCGACGACTTCTAATTCAGTAATGTGGCCGCGTTTAACTCGTGGTGGACAATCTGCTTTCAAAAAAACCGTGCTAACAGTAAGGTCTGAAAGTAAATTTTCCAGTGCATCTGGAATCGGGGGGTGGTCACCAAATTTTGCCATGACTCTCTACTCAGATAGGTTCCCCTTCAAAATTAGTCATACACCAATGTATGAACAAAACCGAAGTGATGGTCATTGATATTGCACCAATAAATGGGAATCCAAAAGTGCCTGACATTACAGCATACAAAATAGCACCAATAAGTATGAGGAAAAGCATATTTCCAATTGTTTCTACACGTAAATCCAAACCAGAAATAACTTCATTTCGATTTGCTAACATCCACCAAACTAAGGCGGTAATACCAACCAATGTGACATAACCCACAATCATTCCAACTGTTTGACCGAGTGCTGAAACATAGAGGTCGTAAAGAGGGCCGAGCATAGATTGTGCTGGGTTCATGTGTTGGCCCACCTGTGTTTGATTCTTGAATGCTCTCTCAATTTTTTGCTAAAATTACTCTCTACCTGCTGCCTTTAGTGCTGAGGAAACCATACTCACACCCTCTAAACCAACTTTTCCTGATGCAAGTGGGGTGTCATTATTTTCTCTGTTAACATGTGATATAAAAGCCCTCAATTCTGCTGTCAAACTTGGCTCACCAAGTGGTAATTCAATACGCTCACGTGGAGCCGCATCAAATCCTCCCCACTGTTGCCCATGTGCATTGTTTGGGTGGTGATGAATCCAAAATCCAGAGTGGTCGAGATAATCAATAGCCAATGAAGCGTCTTGACCGATTATTCGTAGTACCCTTACTTTACCTTGAATTCTGCTTCTCCATGAAACAGTTACAACAGCTGATACACCATTTGGGTTACTACCTGAATTTTCAGGGAACCTCATCTCAATGATTGCATGATCCTCAATTTTTGGATTATCAGAAGGTAAAGCAAGGCAATTGATTGTGCTTGGTTCAATATCTCCCATCAAATCCTTCATGATATCCATATCGTGGATTGCTAATGCCGCAATAACCCCAATATCTGGTCTTGGCTCTCTTACTGAAAGGCGGTCTGATTCAATGTGAAGGATTGGACCAAGTGTACCGTCAGCGATGAGTTCTGCTGCTTTACGCACAGCGGCGTGGTATCGGAATAAATGACCAACCATCAATACTTGGCCTGTTTTTTCAGCGCAGGCTAGAACTTCTTTTGCCTCCTCCTCATTCATTGCCAATGGCTTTTCAACAAGAACATCAATTCCTTGCTCCATCAATGAAATTGCTAATGGTGCGTGCTGAGGGGTTGGTGTGGCAATTGTTGCGGCAGCAACACCTAGGGTTCTGAGATCATCAGCATCAGTACACCACTCACAACCAAACTCTGATGCCATGCTTTCAGCGCGTTCCGCATCAACATCACAAACGACGAGTTCTGAGATTACGCCGTTGGATTTCAACGCGGCTAAAGTTCGGACATGGTTGCGCCCCCAATAGCCGGTCCCGACCACTGCTATCTTCAAACTCATTGACAAGCCGAACCTACACCCCTCTTTCACGCTACCGGAATTCACATCTAATGACTCATGTCGGCGGTTTGTCTGATATAGGGTAAGCAGAAGCGGAAATCATGGTGGGGCTGTTAATTGCCGCTGTTCGGGACCTCGACCCCCCAGCAGGTGGGGCTGAGATGAGTCTTGCATCTCTTCTCAAAGGGGTGTGTGAACCAGGGCCACTTCCTGAAGCCGAAGTTCTCTATTTACCAAGTCGTGATACACCACATATTGACCCAGCACATCTCCAACAAGCGTGGAGAGCAACTATTTTCCAATCTGGTGCTCGGGGTGATGCAACCCCTCTTACTTCAGATTCAGAATTAGAAAGAGTAGAGATAAATCTTCCAATTGAAGATTGGTGGTCGGGCCTTGCTTGGCGACTAAGAGGGAAAAGCGGACAGCCAAACTCTATGCTTCAACACCAGCATCTGAAAAAGAGGAATAAGAAATTCGCTAAAATGTTGAAAGGAAAAATTTCTGAGGTAAAAGAACAAACGGAAAGAAGTGGTTTGTCTGTCATTGGCATCACCCAATTGCATTGGTCTGCAGGCGCAGGAGAAGTATTCAAAGAATTAAATATCCCATATTTAGTCTTCGTAAGGGATGAATTGCAATTCATTCAGCCCGAACTTTATCGCTCAAGTTTAGAGGGCGCTGCTGCGGTATGCTGCGCTGGAGAGGGTTTGGGGCAACAGGTTGCCAGCACATTCAATGTAAAAGCGATCAGGAATGTCCGGCTCCCTGTAGATTTCGCTAGTAGGTTTGGGGCTATTGAAGAAATAGAAACAACGAGAGCTGCAGGGCTTTCAAATCGAATTAAAAATAATGATATTGATATCCCACGAATTGCGATTGTTGGAGTTACACCTGAGAAGGGGTATGAGTTCTATCAACGCCTTTTACCTCACCTCTCAAATATCTGGCCAGAAGCAAGGGTTGACGTTTACGGAGGTGGTTCGTACGCTGAAGAATTAGGTAAATTTGACAATACCACATGGCATGGGCACACTTCGGTTAGTGAAGTCTTTAGCCGCTGTGATGTCCATCTTCTAACTGTGGCTTCAACAGGTTCTTGGGGTCGAGTGATAAATGAGGCGGGTTTGTTTGGGGTTCCATCTGTATCGATATCAATAGGTAGCCAACCAGAAGCTGTAGGTGATGGCGGATTGATTGTTGACAAAGCGGCTGATCTTGATGCTTGGGTCAACGCCTTACGCGCCACGTATACCCAACGAGATGTGTTAGGTGAATTAGCAAGAAAGCATTCAGGAATTGTTGATCATAGGCGCTCAATAGCCGCTTTCCGTTCTGTCATCAAGGAGTTCTCTGAGGGGTTGTGATGGCTTACACTGAAGTCTCATTCAACGAGGCTTCTGCCTTCATTGACTTAGCAAACATTGCTAAATTAAGAGAAATAACACCACTTAAGGGCGGTTGGGCGAATTCAAATTATTTAGCCACTTTAGAAGATGGAACTGAGTTGGTTTTGAAAGTCTGGGATGAGCGGCCCCCTGATGAAGTTGAAAATATAATTGAGCAAAGTTGTTGGTTAGAAAAACATGGAATACCAACACCAAATGCATTAGTTCTGAAAAATGGGAAGAGAATGCTTGTCAAAAATGGGCAGGCGTGGATGTTAATGCCGTTCGTGAGCGGCGGGTGGCTTCCTTCTGACTCTAAATCACTCTATGATTTGGGGAGGATACAAGCACTATTACACAAGGTACCAATTTGTGATGGTATTTCTTCAACTTTTTCAATTGGATATATTTTTTGGCAGCAGATGATTGATGAAGCAAAGAAAAATAATACTACCACTTCATTTATCGAATTATTAGAAACAGAAATGGCGGCGTTAAAAGAAAGCATCCCTGATGATTTACCTCGTGGAATTATTCACGGAGATCTCTATCCTGACAACGTAATTGGGGTAGAAGGGGAAGTACGAGCGCTACTAGATTTTGAAGAAATTTGTATTGAATCCTTAGCTATGGATTTGGTTACAACATACGTCGGGTTCGGATGGGAAGATGGCTTTCCTAACGGTGAACGATGGCATTCACTACTAGCTGGCTACGAATCTGTTCGACCATTGAGTGATGTTGAAAAAGCAGCACTTCCTGACCTTCACCGATATTCTGTATTGGCTGTTGCTGCGTGGAGGTATTGGCAATTCGTCATAAATATACCAGGAACTGAACACACAAATAGGTATGTTGAGATGGTTGAACGACTTGACAAACCACTCCCTTTTTGAGTTGGTTTTACTTATTTTGCTCTTCACTTTCACGGCTCTTCTTGATGTATCTGAACAATATACGAGAAAAAACCATTGAACATAAAAGAAAGCCGATTGACATCCACAGGGATGCCTCGGTTTTCGTGGCAAAAAACCAGGTGACTAGAAGGATGCCCACCCCATAGAATGCGCGAAAAATGGAATATGCAAGGAATGATTTGAACAATGGATGTTCCAATAATCGTTGGAACATAAAATCACATTTTTCGAGCAGGGTTACCTGCGTAGGTACCTGATTCAGTGATGTCTTTGGTAACTACACTACCTGCTCCAACCACGACATCATCGCAGATACTAACGGGCATGATGGTAGCATTCGTGCCGATGCTCACTCGATTACCAATGACTGTCTCTTTCCATTGGGTTTGATCGCCGCGAGCCGGACCACCTATTCGGAATGGGTCGTTGATGAACATCGCACCATGACTGATGAAGCAGTCTTCACCAATAGTCACCAGTTCACAGATGAATGCGTGGCTCTGCACACGCGTGCGGGCGCCGATTGCCACTCTGCGCTGGATTTCTACGAAGGGGCCGATAAACACATTATCAGCTATTTTACAACCATAGATATTGGTTGGTTCAATAACTGTGACACCTTCTCCAAATTCTACATCTACAATTCCTGATTGGATGCGGCGTGGTTCCCCCATATGGTACGCCTCAGGCGACTAACACTTCAACGCCACGCCCGAAACATTGACTGTGGAGCGGTAATAGCACAACATGGGGGGATTACGTGGGTATTGAAATTGAGCGGAAATTTTTGATTGAAGATTCGACCATATTACCTCCACTCGGAGAGGGTATACGAATGATACAGTGCTATCTCCCTTCAGAGGATTGGTTGAATTTTTGGCCAGGTGAAATTGGTGAATTAGAAGAGGTGTTGGCCGACCCGCTCTCTGCATATCGATTTAGAGTGCATGGAAATACAGCTATTGCAACAGCAAAAAACCGATCTGATGGCCCAATTAGACTGGAATTTGAAAATGAAATACCGTTGGAATCAGTGCTTGAAATTGTTAATTCTAGAAAATATCCAAGCGTTGAAAAAACGCGCTATAAAATTCCAACAAATGATGATTTGTTTTGGGAAATTGATTTCTTTAAGGTAATAATTCTGGTTTGGTTATCGCTGAAATAGAAATACCCGTACTTGATTATTCTATCACCTTACCAAATTGGGTTGGACGTGAACTTACAGGACAAGATGATGTGTGGTCAAACCAGGCGCTAGCAAATTACCCGCGCCCCGATCAAGGCTGAAATGACTTAACAGCAGAAATTACCTGATCAACTTCGTCATCTGAAAGATGGGGATGAACAGGAATAGAAACTACACTCTCACATATTGCTTCAGTAATTGGTAATGCGCCCTGTCGGTGCTGTGTATGACTCTCATACAATGGTTGAAGGTGGCAAGGGATGGGATAATGAATTCCTGTTGAAACTCCTTGCTCATCCATGTGTGCTTGGAACTCATCACGGTTATCTACACGCAAAACATACTGATGCCAAGCGTGTAATGCACCTTCACGTATTGCTGGAGGGTTAGTCCATTCAAGGGAAGAAAATGCTTCATTATATCGGGCTGCGATTTCGTTACGTCTTGCTACCCAGTCATCCAAGTGTTTGAGTTGGACTCTGCCAACAGCGCATTGCATTTCTGAAAGACGGAAATTAGAACCAAGGAAATCGTGTCGATATTTGTCCAAGCGACCGTGATCGATTGCCATGCTGATTTTGTCTGCTAAATCTTCACGGTTTGCTAATATTGAACCACCATCTCCGCCAACAGCCATGTTTTTACTTGGGAAAAAGGAAAATGTTGCTAAATCCCCTATGCTACCAATTCTCTGTCCGTTCAATTCTGCACCATGTGCTTGGGCTGAATCTTCAATCAAGGGGATATTGTGGTTCTTTGCAATCTCAAAAACTCGAGATGATATTGGTTGACCATACAGGTGGACAGCGATAATTGCTTTTGTAGCGTCTGTAATTGCCTTCTCAACTTCATCAGGACATAATGTGTGATATTCTTCTTCAACATCAACAAAAACAGGAGTTGCTCCGACCTGATCAATACAAGTAGCACTAGCAATGAATGTGTGTGATGGAACAATTACTTCATCACCATACCCTACATCAAGTAGCCGCAGTGCAGCGATTAATGCGGTTGATCCATTCGAGCATGGGGTTCCTGCAAGCGCACCACAATATGCCGCCCACTCTGCTCCAAATGCTTTGGAATGCGGGCCTTTAATCCATCTACCTGAATCAAGAACGTCGCTTACAACCTCTCTCATTTCATCATTGATGAACATTCGACCAAGTGGAATATTGTCTCCCAATGTCTCACCTTCTGAGTTGCGCGGGTGGGTATTTCCTACTTGAGTGAGGCGGAATACGGGCTCCAACACATACCTGAAATATACGTAACCGTTGAATTGAAATCAAACAGTTACCCCGTTCACCTTACGCAGGGGTTGCCAAGCTTGGTCAACGGCGCTAGGATGAGGTCCTAGTCCTCAGTGGTTCGCAGGTTCAAATCCTGCCCTCTGCATCAAAACACAAACTTGACCCCATCAGAATTGGATGATTACTTGTTATTGTGGAACAGTGTTGAATTGAAATATCACCCCACCTCGCGGTAAGTGGTGAACAACCTGACTGATGGCTTGGATGCACGATTCGCCCATGGCCGTCATGTCTATCTTGACTATGTCAATTTTAATCCAGAAGTTGAAAATATTGATGCTTGGGTATTATCACTACTACGCTCAAGTGTGAAAGAGTGTGGAGTCAAAGAAGTACACGCGCATTGTGAAGTATTTGATGGGGTTGAAAGTCCCCCTGGGTTTGCTGCAATTGTTCTAATTGATGAGAGCCATGTTACTGCTCACTGTTACTCTGAAAAGGGTTGGTTGGCGATTGATGCTTTCACTTGTGGAGCACATGACCCTAATGATTTGGCTGATATTATCCATGCTAAACTAATTGCTAAATGTGAAAAGTTGAAATTAATGAATCGTAACGTAGTTGAGCGATTTCTTCACGATGATATATCACAAAATAAGGAGTGATTTTGTGTCTGGTGTACGTCAATTCATTGACCATAATTATCATCATTTCAACGCGGGGGCGTTGGCTGATTGTGCTCGTTCACTTGAGGGGTTTCTTACCCACGGCGGGAAGTTGATTGTAACTTTAGCTGGTGCTATGTCAACGGCTGAAATCGGGCGCTCTTTAGCGCCTGCAATCCGTGCTGGTTTAGTCCACGCTATCTCATGTACTGGCGCAAATTTAGAAGAAGACTTGTTCAATCTAGTTGCTCATAGTTCGTATGAAAAAATAGATTGGCGGAACCTCACCGCTGAAGATGATGCTAAATTACAAGAAAAGGGATTGAACCGAGTTACTGACACTTGTATTCCAGAAACAGAGGCTATTCGTGTAGTAGAAAGCGTTCTTTTACAAAAATGGTTAGAAGCGGAAAAAAATAAGGAAACTAAACCCCCTCATCATTATTTGTTTGATGTCATTAATTCAGAAGATATTGAATTTCAAGCCAGACCCGAAGATAGTTGGTTAGTTGCAGCCCAGGAAATGCAAATTCCTATTTTTACTCCAGCTTGGGCTGATAGTACATTAGGGAATATTTTCTCAGCTCGATTAATTGATGGAACTATTTCAAGCGATAGTATCATCACAAGCGACTTGCAACGGATGGGTGATATTTCCTCATGGTATCAAGAACAAGAATCACCACTAGGTATTTTGCAAGTTGGTGGAGGGGTTGCTGGTGATTTCCCTATTTGTGTAGTACCGATGTTACGCCAAGATCTTGGAGAAGATGTGGATTTGTGGAGTTGGTTCGCTCAAATTTCTGAATCAAATCCCTCTTATGGTGGATATTCTGGCGCACCGCCAAATGAAAAAATAAGTTGGGAAAAGTTGGGGGTTGATACGCCGAAATATGTGATTGAATCTGATGCGACTATTGTTTTACCATTGATTATGTGGTTCCTTTTGGAAGGTTTGGAAAAATAATTTTGCTTTTTATTTCACTTGGGCTAATGGTTTCCGTTTGTTGGTGGGATGTTTCCGGATTCCGAACACTTATGGTCTGCAAGGTGGCCGAGAAAATGATGGGAGATTGGGATAGACGCTATCGGTCGGGCGGGCTGGTTCGTCAAATATCTCCAAATTTTACCAAGGCTTTAGCAAATTATTTCGGAACAGGGCCAACAGATGTTGAGGCTTCTATTCAAGCCCATAACAAATATGTAGAGGCTTTAGAAGAAAATGGTTTGGAAGTTACTATCCTCCCTGGTTTAGAAAATCATCCTGATTGTTGTTTTGTTGAAGATGCTGCTGTTATTGTGGGTGGTGCGGCTGTAATCTGTAATCTTGGTCACCCAAGTCGTAGAGGGGAGGCTGAAAGTATTGCAGAAGCTCTTTCTCAACATTTGGAAACTATTTTCATGCCTGAAAATGCGAAATTAGATGGTGGGGATGTTGTTTTTTATGATGATTGTTTTCTAATTGGGCGTTCAACTAGAACAAATACTGAAGGTGTAGAATTTATTGAAAATGTCTGCCATGATAGGGGATTCAAAACTTTTGTTTTTGACATCCCCCCAAGCACACTTCATCTTTCGACTATCTGCTCTTCACCCGCCCCTGGGGTTTTAGTTACTGCAGAGGGGCACTTACAACCAGAACAGTTTGATGGGATTGATGCAGAAATTATTTGGGTGCCGAATGAAGAATCATATGCGGCAAACATAATTGGGTTTGAAAATGGGTGTGTAATCATCTCAGATGGTTACCCAAAAACTGCAGAATTACTGTCTCAGCATGGATTCAGTGTAACATGTGTTGATATGGAGCATATTCGTTGTGCTGATGGTTCGCTCACTTGTTTACGGCTTTTCTTCAGGTGAAAACGCGCGCTCCACCAATCGTTGGGTTCAACAGGGAATTGATGTTCGCATTGTTGATGCGAGTCAAGGCGGTGCTACTCACCTTGCTCTTTACAACCTCAATGTTTGCTGGTTGTTTGGGATCAAATGATGAAGGGGTGCCAGTTGCTGAGGACTTGGATGTTGGTGTTCAAACATTGATCGGCGGGATATTTCAAAATGTAAAATTCTCAGCTAGTAATGACTTATCTGTATACATCCCGTATTTGATTATGAACCCAGATAGTGGTTATGTACAAAACTCTACGATAATTGATATCAAAAAAGGTAGTTCTGTTGAAGTTTCAATCCTAGCACCGCCGCGGGCTGAAATTGCATTATTTATGATAGGTGAACTAGGGCGAGTAGATTGGCCAACAAGAGAATCAAACACCTCATGGAGCACATGGGTTGGGGATGGTGGTGCTAACCCACCTTCACATGGTGGTATTGCTCGCGTTGTTGGGGAAAATAGTTCATTTGATTCAATTAATTACTCAACTGAAAATGGTGGTAAGGTCGCTTTTCAAACGTTTACAGTGATTCGCCCTTCTGCACCTGGTTTTGGGCCTGATGCGGGTGGTGATTTTGCTACTGGAATAATGAATGGCCGAACTGTTTACGACCGCTTGTATGAAATCACAGATCCAACACCTGATACAACAGATATTGACCGTAGAATGGGTTACTGGGACCGTTGGGCGGGACAAGGAAACCCTGCATACGAAGATGCTGCAAACTATTTAGTCGCTGAATTGGAATCTTTTGGGTTAGAGGTCATTAAACATCGTTTTGAATTCACTGATATATTCAGTAAACAAAACCCTGAGGCACTGAATGTATGTGGTTATCGTTGGGGTAAAGAAGTGCCAAACGAGTGGTTAGTATTTGGTGCTCATTTTGACATTGCTCCACCAGCAAACAGCGCTATACCACTACTTGACCCACATATCACTGGAAGCAGAACATACGGTACGAGAGTTGGTGCTTATGATAACACTGCGGGAACAAGTATGGTGTTAGAGACTGCAAAAATGATGTCAAATTTTGATTCGCGACGATCAATGGTTTTCTGCCTTTGGTCTGGTGAAGAAGGGGGCAAGCGAGGAAGTGATTATTGGACTGATTTCTATGTCAAAGAAGACCACCCCGAAGTAACTGTAACCAATTACATCAATTTGGATATGGCTGGTGTAAATTGGCCAGGAGGTGGAGGTGCACCACATGGTGACCCTGAACCAACCCCTGATGAGGATGGCTATCCTAAAGATGAGGAAGTTTGGCCAATGCGAGTCTATATTGGGCCTACTGACTCTTATCAAAATCTCAGCCAAAAAGAACTCGTTGGATTGCAAGAATGGATTGGCTCTGATGCGTTGGGTGTTGAGCAACAGATTGGCACCCTAACTGGTGAAGGTTTTGAAGAAGCAACTTGGAAATATAATTCATGGATGGCTTCAGATAGACCGGAAATTATCATCTATGAAGATACAACAGCACGTTCTGACCACGCTTCCTTCCAAGATAATCTAGGAACTGTGACGATTGGTTTTGGGGGACTTGTTGATGGGTATTGGTGCTATCACCAAGTATGTGATACTCTAGAAGAAATGGAGGCTTGGATGGATACAACAGGTAAGGACTACGGGGAAGAAAATACCGGCGTAACTAACCTCGTAAATAGCCTTGATTTCATTACTTGGTGGGCTGTTTACTCGTTTTTCCATCTTGATGAAGCGCCCATTGAAAATACCTTACTCTGATGTAATTACATCAGAGTGTTGGTAAGCCAGCAATTGTAGCAACAATTGTGAATGCGTAGCCATTGAAGACTGATACAACCAAAGCCATCGTTATTGCCATGAAAAGCCAAAAAATGGGTTCTGACCATGTTTTCACTTTGGCACCATCAAGTGGCCCGAATGGAAGCATATTGAACGCACCAAGAATTGCATTCCCCCACATCCAGAATATTATTAGTTCAGCTAACACATTATGGTGGAATATTGAGAGGAGGAGCCCGCCTCCAATCATTCCAATAAAAAATAAGGTGATATTTGTTATTGGCCCCGCTACTGAAATTATTCCGTTCTCTTTACGGCCAACTCTTCCAGCAACCATCACAGCACCTGGAGCCATGAAAACAAAACCAATGGCGAGGGCTATGAGAATTCCAATCTTTAGGCCGCGGGGATCTGCTCGAAACTCCGCCCAGCAACCAAAATGGCGCGCCACATATTTGTGGGCTAACTCATGAAGTATGAAGGCGGGGCCAAGAGCGGCAAGAGCAAAAAACATACTAGAAATTAAACTGATTAGTAATACACCCATTGGTAACTCCAACATACCGAAAATACCGCCGTGAAATACTATGGAAATTGCAAAACTAAAAGCAAAGGTAGCCATTACTAAATCCTTCAATTCACGCTCTGAAAAGTGAAAAAAGGAACCTTTGTGATTAACAACTCTTGGCCCACCAACATCAAAGAAACCTTTGAGAAATGGCTCAAATGGATTTGGTTGCCCGGGTTGAATAACAACCCGAACATGTTGAGATGTGCCTTTATTCGTAGGCTGGTTATCATCTATCTTTGCAAAAGGATCGTCATCAAGACGAGACGCCCTTGGGTCCCTTGCCATAGTATGGCGAATTGTTCGGGCTCTTTGAGGGTTCGCAAGCCGGGAGAGTTGAAGGGGGGGGAGTGCGTGCTAGAATTGATGTCGGGCGTTAGGAGGGCGATGCTTGAGATGGGGTTGGCCACTTGTTGTGTGCTCTGTGACGCGCCAGACGATGTGGGTTCGAATCGTTGCCGGCAGTGTATTTCTACTCACAAGGATGTTCGAGAGCGGGTCGCTGAATTACCCTCACAATCACTTGCAAGCCAATGGTCCAAAGAATTGTTTCAGATGCTTGCTAGGCCTAGTTCATACGAACATGATGAAACACATGGTGAGTGGATGGCCGCTTATGCACAATTATTACATGGACAATCTAAGAAACCAAGAGCAGTGACTCAAGAAGATGTTGAGGCCGCTTTTGAAACTGCAAGGCAGAAGAAGAAAATGAATACACTAAGAGAAATGGCTAACCAATCTAAATGGAAAGACACTGACCCAACCGAAAAAGAATTGCATGACTTATCAAAAGAATTACCAACAGATATTGTTGATGATTCAGGAATTAGAACAGTCCCTAGTAAAAAAATCGCTCAAATAGACCGTTCAGAGCGCCCTGGTGAAGATTATGAATTAACAGCAAGGGTTCAAGCCAGTGCTGCTAGTCAAGATGCTCCTGATGATTTACGTGATTTGATGGTCGACTTAGAAGTGGGTGAAAAGCGTGCTGAAAGAAAACAATGGAAGGACATTGTTGACGATGTTGATGATTTGTTAGGTGATTAAAATGCTTTCAAAAAATGTTGGTTCATCCGACCGAATGGTTCGAGCTATTGGTGGTGGAGGACTTGCTATTGTTGAGTTAACAGGTAATTTAGGTAGTATTGAGGCGTTTTTCCATTATTTCGCAATTGGTACCGCTATTTGGTTAATTGCAACTGCAACATCGGGGAGTTGTCCAACTTATTCGCTAATAGGTATCTCAACATGTCCTTCAGAGTTAGATGAAGAAGAATGAAATGTCAGTTTATTTTCGACTAAAGATTTTCTTTTGCATATCTTACGCCGTTCTCAAAGATTGCCATTCCTTCGCCTTTCCAATCGTCCCCCATCTCTTCGCGAGTCCATGTTGCGCCAAGCCACTTTGAATGGTTGGCTTCTGGGTGTGGCATTAATCCGAATACTAATCCTGATGGGTCGCAAACACCAGCAATATTACGCATGCTAGCATTTGGACATAGGGGGTATGGTAGGGGTTCATTTGACGCGCTGGGATATTCATCATTAGGATCAATATATCGTGCTACGACTTGTTGTTGTTGTTCATATTGGTCAAGTACAGACTGGTCTGGTACCACGAATTTTCCTTCGCCATGCCTTACAGGTGTTCGCATACGAGACAAACCTTTTGTCCAAACACAGGGACTATCTGAATTGAATTCAAGGGTAACCCACCTATCTTCATAATGGCCTGAATCATTTAGAGTAAGTGATGCGGTTTGTTGTAATGATACATCATCATCACCAGGTAGTAATCCCATTTTCACTAACACTTGGAAACCATTACAAATCCCAATAACAAGTTTACCGTCTTTGACAAATTGACGTACTTGTTCCCTTATCCCAAACCGAAGTCTGTTTCCTAGTAAACGACCACTACCGAGGTGGTCACCAAAGGAAAAACCGCCTGGTATTGCCATTATGTGATAGTTTTCTAATGAATCGTCACCATTAACTAAACTATTGATATGTATGCGATGAGCTTTTGCCCCTGCCATCTCAAACACCGCCATGGTTTCAACATCACAATTAATTCCAAATCCAGTGAGGACTGCTACTTGGGGGACATCAACCATTCAAGCACCACCACCATCAAGGGTTGCTTGCCAAGATTGTTTGAGTGCTGACATGCTGGCTTGAAGAATAGTTTCACCGGATTTTGAAATTGTTATTTCATCGCCGCTAACAACTTCACCTAATCGGAAACAAGCATTACTTGCCATTGCTGCTTCGAATTCAGAACTGTGTTCAACCCTTACACTCACTAAAATACGACCGAGGCTCTCTCCAAATAACGCCCCCCACTTGTCAAGACTGTTGTTATCATTGAATATCTCAGATATGTCAACACTACAACCAGAATCAGCACCAAAACAAGCTTCTGCTAAAGCAACAGCAAAACCGCCATCACTACAATCATGTGCGCTAACAACTAACTCTTGACGCATTGCTGCAGTAAGGTCGCGATAAAGTGCAAGATTCCTTGTAGCATCTATTGCTGGCACTTTACCACCTATTCCACCACCACATTCATCCCTGAACATCGTGACTAATTCGCTTGCACCCAACTCTTGATGAGTTTGCCCAAGCAAGTAAATGATATCACCGCTATTCTTGAAATCACTTGAAACTGCTTTACGGATATCCTCGTGATTACCTAACAACGTGAACAATAAAGTGGGTGGGACGCTTATTTTTTCACCGTTTATGATCACATCATTTTTCATTGAATCTTTACCACTAATACAAGGCAATTGATAAGCCCTACAAACATCATCTAAAGCCCTGTTAGCACGTACTAATTGGGCGAGTTTGTAGCGGCCGTCGGGAGTCTTTTCTGATTCAACAGAATCAGGCCAACAGAAGTTATCTAATCCAGCCATCCTATCAAGATCAACACCCACGCAAACTGCATTACGAACTGCTTCATCAATACAACCAGCAACCATCGCATAAGTGTCTATATCTGAATATCTTGGTATGATTCCACAAGATATCACAGCACCTTGTGTTTCTCCATGTATTGGTGCAATAACAGCCGCATCCCCAGGTGCATCATGATTGACGCCACAAAATGGTTTGATTACTGTCTGAGCAATCACTTCGTGGTCATACGAGCGCACCCACCATTCTTTTGATGCAATATTTGGGCGGGCAAGAAGACGGGATAGAATACCACCCATATCTGATGCGTTGGTTTGAGGATATGCTGGCTCTTCATTGACTGGAGGTATCCATTCGCTCTCAAGTTGTAATTGTGGAACACCATCATGGAGAAATTCAATTGGAAGTAAGGCAACTGACTGCTCGCCATGTAAGATATGGAAATCCCCTGTATCTGTGAAAGTTCCAACCGCTGTTGCTTCTACTTCATGCAAACTAGCCAACTTTTCAAACTCTTGGCAATCTTCTGGTCTAACACCAACGGTCATCCTCTCTTGAGATTCTGATACCAATATTTCCCATGAGGAAAGGCCCACTTGTTTGAGGGGGACTTGTGAAAGGTCAACCTTGGCCCCACCAGTTAACTCTGCCATCTCACCAATGCTACTAGAAAGGCCGCCTGCGCCATTATCTGTCGTAACTTGAAGAAGACCGTCATCCCTGGCTTTGAGGAGCATATCAACCATCTTTTTCTGGGTGATTGGGTCTCCTATTTGAACTGCTGAAGAAGGTGATTCTTCGGTTAATTCTAGGCTAGAAAATGTGGCGCCATGTATTCCGTCACTACCAACACGGCCACCAACCATGTAGATGACATCGCCCGGGCTGGGTGTTTTATCGTGGCTTTCTCTACCATCTGCTAAACGACGCGGCATTATTCCAACAGTGCCACAATAAACTAATGGTTTACCAAGATACCTTTCTTCAAACACTATCGCACCATTCACTGTTGGTATTCCTGATTCATTACCACCTGAACGTACCCCTGCATGAACGCCGCGGAACACCCTACTTGGATGAAATAATCCCTCTGGAATATCTCCTTCATAATCTGGTGGGCCAAAACAGAATACATCAGTATTGGCTATTGGGCGCGCGCCCAATCCTGTACCCAAAATATCTCTATTCACACCAACAATACCAGTCATTGCCCCACCAAATGGATCTAATGCACTAGGTGAATTGTGAGTTTCAGCCTTAATACAAAGACTCCATTCAGGATTCCACTCTATCACTCCTGAATTATCATGGAAAAGACTGAGCAACCAATCTACTTTCTCAGCAATATCGAAAGTTGGTTTCATGATGTGAGTTTTGAATAAGGAATCGATGTGGGAGTCTTCTCCAGTTTCAGTATCTACGTGATGGATATTTGCTGCGAATATTTTGTGCTTACAGTGTTCAGACCAAGTCTGTGCTAGGCACTCTAATTCAACATCTGTTGGTGTTGCCGGGGGTAGTCCTTCTTTTTCTCTCGTTGCCCTTACTACAGGGTTACGGTAGTGTGCCTGTATTGTTTGCATTTCTTCTAAATTTAATGCGAGAAGGCCTTTTTCGCTTATTTCAATCAAAGAATCGTCATCAACCTCTAAATCAATTGTTGCTGGTGTACCAAAAATATTCACAGGTGGTTCAGGGAAATCAAGTGCTGGCCATTGATTGTTCTCACATGATGTTTGATCAGATATTATAGCTCTCTCAATCATTGGATTATGAAGTTGGTTAGCAAGCCATTGACAATCTACATCGTTTGGGACTCCATAGAAAATATATGTCATTGTAGTGGATACTTCTGCATCTTCTGCTTCAGAGGGAAATAGAGTTTTCAATCCATCAAGACCTGCTTGTGCTGCATTATCAGTAACCCCTGGTTTGAATCCGATTTGTATTGCAACATCAGGTTTTTGGGGGAATATATTGGTGTCGTTTAAGATATATTGATTGACAGCTCCGTGCTCAATTATTGGATCACAAAAAAGGTCGGAAACCATTTTCTCATGGTGTGTTTCATTGAAATTTCCCTTTACAAGATAACCTGTAATTGAACGTACTTCTGTTATCTCTAAGTCATGGTCAGAAGCTAATTGTCGGCGGATAGATTCCCCTCTTGTGTCTTTCAATCCAGCTAGTGATTTAGGAGTCACTTCAACTCGTTGGGGTTGTAATACCGTCATCCCGAGCACCTCTTCCGAGTGTGCCGTCTTGCCGACCGTCCATCAATGAAGCGGCTGTCAGCCCTAAGGGCTGATATGTCCTAAAGTGCCTTTTTCAGGAATTTACCTGTGAAGGAATTCTTGTTATTGGCTATTTCTTCAGGGGTACCGATTGCAACAACATCACCGCCACCATCACCACCATCTGGCCCTAAATCTATCACCCAATCTGCGCTTTTAATGACGTCAAGATGATGTTCAATAACAATGATTGTGTGGCCATTTGAACGAATTCTCAACAAAACGTCAATTAATTGTTCAACGTCTGATAAAGCAAGTCCTGTTGTTGGCTCATCAAGAATGTAGACTGTATGGCGGGTTGTGGGGCGATGTAATTGAGTTGCTAATTTGACTCTTTGTGCTTCACCGCCAGAGAGCGTTGTTGCTGGTTGGCCAAGGCGAATGTAACCTAAACCCACGTCTTGTATTGTTTTCAGAATTCGGTGTAATTTTTTGTGACTTTCAAAGAATTGACACGCTTCATGAACAGTCATGTCAAGTATGTCTGAGATGCTCTTCTGTTTCCAAGTTACTTCTAATGTTTCACGGGTGTATCTTGAACCTTCACAGACTTCACAAGTCACCCAAACATCTGCGAGAAAATGCATTTCCATTTTCACTGAACCAGCACCTGAACAAGATTCACATCTTCCACCTCTTACATTAAAGGAAAATTGACCTGGTTTGTAACCGCGTTCTTTCGCTAATGGTGTAGCGGCAAACAATTTGCGAATTTCATCAAAACCCTTCGTATAAGTCACTGTATTCGATCGTGGTGTTCGACCAATAGGGGATTGATCAATGACAATCACTTTGTCAATATCATCAAAACCAGATACACTCCCATGTTTACTAGGTGTACTATCACTCCCATTCAATTCACGCAATAATACAGGGGCGAGAATATCTGAAACTAAAGTTGACTTTCCTGAACCCGATACCCCTGTGACTGCAACCATGCAACCAAGTGGGAAATTGACATCTATTTGACGCAAGTTATTTGCTTCAGCACCAACAATTTTCAACCACTCTCCGTTTGGTTTCACTCTTGGAGTTGGTACAGCAATCTTTCTCCTACCTGCAAGGAAAGCACCAGTCAAACTTTCTTCATGTTCAAGTAAATCTTCTATTGGACCGCTGACAAGTAACCGACCCCCTTCACGGCCAGCACCGGGACCAAGGTCAACTAGCCAATCTGCTTGACGAAGTGTTTCTTCATCGTGTTCAATCACAAGCAATGTGTTTCCTATTTCGCACAATTCACGGAGTGTTGAGAGAAGGCGTTGATTATCACGTGCATGGAGGCCGATACTTGGTTCATCAAGAACATAAGTTACTCCCGTCAACCTTGTACCAATTTGGGATGCAAGTCTAATTCTCTGACTTTCTCCACCTGAAAGGGTGTTTGAGCGGCGATCTAATGTGAGATAATCAAGGCCAACCAACGCTAAGAATTGTATTCTTGATTCAATTTCTTTGAGAACTTCGCGAGCAATGAAAAGATCTCTCTCACCTAATTTTTCTGATTGGGGGACAGAACCACTTGTCGATGGTTCTCGAGCCAATTTGGCCCATATTTCTTGATCTGAATTACCAAGTCTCCATTGTTGTAATACTGCTAACGATTCTAACACCGTTGATTGAGAAAGTTCTGGTAATGATAACCCCCCTACAGTAACCGCTCTTACTGCTGGATTCAATTTTTGGCCATCACAATCGGCACATGGTTGGTCAACCATGTATGATTGGAGGCGGTTACGATTGCGTTCACTATCTGTATCACGATAAGTGCGCATTAATCGATTAAGTACACCTTCCCAAGGTTTCACCATTTGGTAAACAGAGCCTTTTTCGCTTTCAAATTTGAAGTTGATATCTGTTGAGCCTGAACCATTTAAGATGATGTCTTTTGCATCATCATCTAATTCAGAAAAGGGAATATTTGATTCAAAACCATATTTTTCAGCTACTTGACACATCTGGTTACGATACCAACCAGCCATCATTGATGATTGAAATGGCCTTACACAACCACCTTCTAGAGAGCGCTCTTCATTCATCAATAACTCATAGGAAAAGGCCCTATCAACACCCAATCCGTGGCAAGATGTGCACGCCCCCAACGGGTTGTTAAAAGAAAATATACGCGGGGACATTTCTGGCATAAATGAACCGTGAGTGGGACAAGCAAATTCTTCACTATAAGGGATTAATTCGCCTTTTTCAGTAGTTGATGATATTGAGCCAGTGGGTAATTCTTCACTATTTTCACAACCTGAAATGCTCTCAATAGCAACAGTCCCCCCACCAAGCCTCAAACCAGATTCAACCGCTTCTGTTAATCGTTGTCGATTTTCACGTGAAATTCTCAATCTATCTACTCTAACATCTATATCATGGCGTAGATTTTTTTCTAATGTTGGCGGTTCTTCAAATTCAACTTCCCTGCCATTCACCTTTCCAAACACAAATCCTTGTTCAACTAATTGTTTGAACAAATCTGAATGAGTGCCTTTTCGATTACGTATTGTTGGGCACCATACCGCAACAGCATGGCTTTCCATGCGCCATTCAATGTCATCAACAATTTCCTGAACGGTACGACGGGCTACTTCTTTTCCACACTCTGGACAGTGAGGTTTACCAACTCTAGCGTAAAGAAGACGAAGATAATCTTGAATTTCAGTTGTGGTTGCAACAGTTGAACGAGGGTTATGAGATCCTTGTTTTTGGTCGATGGAAATTGCTGGTGAAAGGCCTTCGATGCTATCACAATCGGGTTTTTTCATTTGACCAAGAAATTGCCTAGCATAAGATGAAAGAGATTCCACATATCTCCTCTGGCCCTCGGCATAAAGTGTATCAAAAGCGAGGCTAGATTTTCCTGAACCAGACACTCCTGATATAACTACAAATCTTCCTCTTGGGATTTCCACATCAATATCACGAAGGTTGTGGGTTCTTGCGCCCTTTACTACAATCCAACCATCATCAAGGCGTGGCCCAGTGCTATCATCAACCACTCACACACCTCCGCTAAACGTGAGCGCGCGTTCACCGTTCTTGAATTGATGGTTTGAAAGTTAGAATGTGTGTCATCTCAACCAAAGTGCATCTATGGTGTCGCCTGGTTTTCCGTTAACACCTATTGGAAGAAAAGTCAAACCATTACAATCAACCATACTACGTAAATTACCACTACCTTGGTTTTCAGGCACCTCACCAACTAAAATGTCATCTTGCTCTGTAATTTGAATACGCCGCAACGTGACTTTTTTCTTTGTACCTACTGCTGCCGACAATAACTTCACTCGAACTTTATCAAATAATTTAGGGCCTTGAATTGGGTGATACCCACAAGAATTAGAAATCCATGGAGAAACTATTGAGATAAATACAACTTGACTGCTAACTGGATTTCCAGGTAAACCAAAAAGTGGGGTGTTTTTCCAAGATCCAAATAAAGGTGG
>JAQXFA010000135.1 GCA_029250565.1 Candidatus Thalassarchaeaceae archaeon | reverse complement strand
AGTTGCATTAGGTGAAGCCCACACTTCAAAATTTGAACCACCACTACCGTTTGGTGATGGCGCAGCTGAATTAATACGATTGTTGTAACCTCCTTCTGGGGTGATGTAATTCCAATTTACACCACCATCAATGCTCATCTCAACCCAAGCGCCATCAGCATTTCCATTAACTGCGCTAGGTGTGTACATATGTTGCCAATATGAGAAAGTTAGATTGAAATCGTTGATTACATTTGGTACGTAAAAATCTGGAGATTCCATCCAACTGTGAACCCCATTTGGAAGTGCTTGGTCGTCTGAAGTGGCGATGATGTAACGTCCCGTCACCCCTCCAATTGGAATCAAGCCACCACTGGATTCACGTCCTGAACCATTGATAGGCCCTGCAATCCCCAACATATCGCTTATTTCCCAAACACCTGGTGTACCACCATATTGCCAATTTTGAACTATCCGCTTCAAGGTTTCAAAGTCATTAATTCTACCAACCGAATGGTTTGCATCGAGACTTAGTGCACCATCAAAGAAATCTGCTGTTGTTGAATTCCAAAGACCCCAACTAAAGTTGAGTTTACCATTTGCGTCCTCTACCCACTCAACACCGGTACCAAGGTCACTCATACCGTCCTCACTAACTTCTAACCAAGCATCAAGCACTTCTTCACCTTGAGGGACTTGGAAACCAGTAACAGTAACATTACCGCCACCAGAAGGAGATGAAACAACACTTGGACCAACCCACATAGTTTGGTTAGCGGAGACTAGTCCCGCCATTGGCATGATGATGAGTAACAGGGCAAGAAGATAGGCTCTCCTTGTATCTGAATTACCCACCATGGCTCCGCCTCTGCACATAACTGGGTGTGCTCACTTCGTTTGAACTCTCTCCAACCATGACTGAGTTATCCAAATTGTAGTATGATTTTGAGTGAAGCATTCTTAGGATGCCTTCGTGCAGAGGGAAATCGGGCGAGTTGAAATGAGCGGCGAGGGGGGTGAATCTAAGCGAGTTAGCACGGCACAATTGCAAGCAATTGAGAACCAATTATTCAGTTTAGTGAGACAACAAGCCAAACAAAATCATCCAATTGAATTACCTCGACCTGATTTTTGGGCACAAGTTTCAACACTTCTTGCAAACATCGATATTGAACTGGCTGAGGTTGGAAAATCAGAAGGTTGGAGTGTGAAAGCACAAAATCTCAGCCGACGCCAAGGGAATGTCAGAAGGTCTGTTGCTGATCTAACTCAACACCGATTGACTGCTTTCGTTAGGCATGCATCCACCAATAATCTAGCATCTGCTCCTTATGGCGATGTACTAGGAGAAGAAAAGAGTCCTCTCAATCCACTTGACTGGCAGAGGCATGACGCAGCAGAGAGAGCGTTTTACGAGGGTCTGAATTCACTGATTGAGAAATACAAACACCATGTTTCATGGAATGTATTGCAAAAAGGATTGGTTGGGGAAACCGAACAAAACCCTATTGTGGAGCAAGGCACAGTACAGTTAGACTCGTTTGTCAAGGATGAAGGGGGGATTACAGGACAAGGACCTCCAAAGGTTGTTGTCAAGGAAGTTGAATCTCAACCATACGAAGACCCTGATGAGGATGAAGAACAGAGGATTGCCAAAATGAGTGCTTACCCAACCTCTGGGATGGTAAAACCAGACGTCACAAGTAAGGAAGATTCACATCCTACTGAAAGCGTATTGGTAGAAGAAAAAGAGGATTCAACTGATGCAGCTAGTGAAGGAATGATCCGTATCAAGATGTTAACCGATTTACCAACATCAATTATGGATTCAAATGGAAACGAGTTAGAACTGATGCAAGGTGATGTTGAATTTTGTGAAACTGACTTCGCAACTGGATTGATTGCAGCAGGTTTCGCAGAAGATGCATCTATCGCTTGATGTATCTAGTTGACATTGCGCAGAGTAATCTCAATGGTTACAGTATCTGGGATTTCCAAACCGTGGACAACCCGTGCAAGAACTGCTTCATCCTTGGTTGAGTTGATTTCCAACTCGATTAAACGCTTGTGAACTCGCATTTCCCAGTGATCCCATGTTTCATTTCCTTCACCATCGGGTGCTTTGCGGCATGGAACAACTAAACGACGGGTTGGTAGTGGTATTGGGCCTCTCATTGAGACACCTGTTTGATCTGAAATCTGTTTGATTCCATCACACAAACTATCAACATCAACATGGTTCATACCAGTAACTTTGATTGCTGTGATGCTTGCCATAGAGAAACCAACCTGTGAAATTAATTCTCAGTGTTCTCCAAAGTTAAGGTAATCACTTCTTCTCAATCTTCATACAAACGCCAGCAGCCACGGTCTTACCCATGTCACGAATAGCGAAGCGAGACAATTCAGGGAACGTATCTGCCTGCTCGATTGCCATTGGCTTGGTTGGTGCGAAACGTACTAGACATGCATCACCAGTTACTAGGAAGTCTGGGTTAGGTGTCTTCTGACCCTTACTGGTCTTCTCAAGAAGTTCAGCAAAGCGAACAGCCACTTGTGCAGTGTGTGCGTGGAACACAGGTGTGTATCCAGCTCCAATTGCCTTAGGGATGTCCATCAACTGGATTTGACCAATGAAGGTCTCATCGTGTCGAACGTACATTGGAGGGGTGTCAGTGTATCCTGCAACGTCACCACGGCGGATGTCAGTTGCTGAAAGTCCACGAACGTTGAATCCAACGTTGTCACCAGGTTGTGCCTTGTCGACAACTGTGTGGTGCATTTCGATTGACTTTACTTCAGCGCTCTTCTCTGAAGGGTTGAACTGAACTGTCTTTCCAGCGTTTAGAGTACCAGTTTCAATCTTACCAACTGGAACTGTTCCGATACCGCCGATCTTGTAAACATCTTGAATTGGCAAACGTAGTGGCTTGTCAATTGGCTTTGGTGGCAACTGCACTCCATCAATAGCTTCGAACAGAGTTGGTCCGGAGTACCATGGAGTGTTGTCACTCTTGTTGTATATGTTGTCGCCTTCAATAGCACTGCATGGGACGAAAGGAATATCATCAGGCTTGAAACCAGCCATTCTTAGTAGATTAGATACTTCTTCAACAACACTGTTGTACTTATCTTGTGACCAATCAACACCAGAGATATCCATCTTGTTGACGTTGACGATTAGTTCCTTTACACCAAGAACCTTAGCCAAGAAAGCGTGTTCCTTAGTTTGTGCGTTGACACCATCGTTAGCTGCAACATTCAGAACTGCTGCATCTGCTTGGCTGGTACCAGTAATCATATTCTTGACGAAATCACGGTGACCAGGTGCATCGATGACTGTAAAGTAATAGTTAGGTGTGTAGAATTCTTTGTGTGCAACGTCGATGGTAATACCACGTTCGCGCTCTTCCTTCAATCCATCCATTACGTAAGCGAAACCGAATCCCGCCTTTCCACGCTCTGATGCTTCCTTCTCGAACTTCTCAATAACGTGAGCATCGATGTGCCCGCTGTCTAGCATTAAACGACCTACTGTGGTCGATTTTCCGTGGTCAACGTGACCTACAAAAACGATGTTCAAGTGATCCTTGCTCTTATCTTCCCATTGTGAACCCATAGTATATACACTCCTTTGAGTGACCCGCCGACTGACCACCCCTATTTGAACCACTCGCAGATTAAAGGTTCCTTGATAAGATCCCTAAAAGGTGCACTGGGACGCGAATTGCCTCATTTATATTTCAGAATTATCTGTACTTCAACAATTTCCGCGTTATGCTGTTGATCATTGAATATTTGAACCAACCACCTTCCATCCAAATGGTTTCGGAAATCCCCAGTACTAGCGGTCATAGTCAAACAATAATTATCTGAAGAACAGTCTGAATCTGTGGGCGCATCTGAATTTGCGCTACTGTTGCGGACTTCTTCATCCGTGTCGTTGTAGAAATATATGTCCATATGATTTGACCGTTCACAAGCTGCACCACAACCCATACCTGGATCTTTCTGTGGATAAACAATCCTAGTCTTGAACTGATTCAATTTGTGAGAGTTTTCAAAATCATACGTTAATGGGGCAGTGAACTCTTGGCGCGGATTATCAGCAGAATTGTTACGGCCAATCTCTAAATCACTCCAAATTGCACGTGCATTAACGTACACCCAAGTATCCTCGGTTGTAACCATTCCTTGGTCATCTGTTACTGTTAGGCGTACCTTCCATTCACCTGGTGGTGTGGTCCAAGAATAGGTTTCTCCATCAGCATCATTATCATTGGTCTTGTCACCATCTCCATCACTATCAATGTAGATGTTGAGATCCCACTTCCAAGAAACTAACCAAGATTCTGTGCCACCAGCTTCACTTTCGCTTGCATCTAGAGTTAGAGTGGTTTCTGGGTCCCAGTCCCTAGTCCCTTCATCCATTGTGTCATCACAAATCCAAACGAGGATATAGGTCCCTGAACTAGATGCAGGTTCGTCATCACAATCGTCATCCTTTGCAGTAATGATTTCTGCGATTGGAACCGCAGCATCCTCTGAAAGAATATCCAGAGTCATGGTTTTCTCTGTTGCAAAATCCCCATCCGAGACTGATAATTTGACAATATATTCTCCTTCTGAACTATATGTGTGAGATGTTGTTTCTCCTGTAGCAGTATTCGTATCACCAAAATTCCACGAATAAGTCAAATCATCACTATCTGGGTCTGAAGATGCTGTTGCATCAAAATGAAGTAACATGCCTGCCTTCAAAGTACCACTTTCTTGTAATGAAAAAGATGCTGATGGTGCAGAATTAGAACTGAATGACTCTAAACAACCAGGAGTTATTGCCGCTAGAAGTAATGTCAAAACGAGAACCTTGGAACTAACGTTATGTCTCTTCATCATGCTATACCGGGTGGCGGCCTATCATCAACCATTCGGTAATGAGTATAGGTTACATTCGCTTTCTATTAGCACATTTCACCGCCCGAAATAGGCTTTCGCGTAAAATCAAAAACTGAAAAGATTTGCTTGTCGGTTGCCTTTGATTAAATCTTCACCACTCCAACCAAATGCTTCGGTAATGCGGCCAAGGGCTGTAGCCAAGCGTTTGACGTAGAAATCGGGGTCATATTCAGTTTGTTCAACCCCTGTTTCATCTTCTAACCAAGCGGCGACTTGCATCGGACTTTTGCTAAAATCAGTGACCAACCATCCAACTTTCATTCCCGGGGTGAAATTGAGGCCTGATGCAATACGCTGTTTAGCAGCTCTAACCTGTACCATCCTATCTGGATTAACATATGCGCTGGAGAAGTCTATTACTCCGCCAGCGCCAACCTTTCCTTTGCATGATTTACTAATCACCAAATCTCGTGGTGCGACATTGCCATCTTTCACTTTCTTAATCAACGAAATACACATATTCACCGCGGCATCTGATTCGCCATCAAGAATCATCTCAAAAAGTTCAGTCATCGCATCTGTAAGTAAGGTGAATGAATCGGTTCTTCTCACTTCATAACCACGTATGAGGAGTTTTGGTTCAGGCCATATTACTTGGCCGACATAGCGCTTTTTAGCACCGTGACTAAAGAATGATGAGAGCCCTGTCTCAAATTCTAGTTCGGCTCCTTCTTTGGTGAAGCGGTCTGCTAATTCATCACCAAATTTGACGAGTTCATTTGATGCTTCATCCCAAGCCGTACGGTCTTCCCCTTCGGCAGGCTCCTTTAGGGGGGCATCTTCCTTGACTGGTGCTTCTACAAACACGCTGTCAGTGTCACTGTAAACCACATGGTTGCCTTCTTCATCGAGTTGATTGATGATATCCTTGATGTTGGATCTCGCCCAAGCGGTGATTGATGAACCCAAATCTTCGTGGGTGAAACGATAGAATTTGGAAGCAAAAACCCCGTAAAATGAATTCATTAGAATTTTTACCGCGTATTGCATTTTATCGTGGAATTGCTCGGCTACTTTATCACCTGATTCTTGAGCTGTTTTGAGAGCAGATTTGTGGTCGGTCCGCAACTGCATCAAATCTTCAAGGAGACGAGGGATTAATCCTCGACGTGTTTCCACCGGCAGAAATTTCGCCCCATAGGGGGATTCGTGGAAACCCGATTCTGGAACTTCATCAGGGCGGGTGTTTTTGTCAATTCTTGTTGTATAACAAATATTGTTTGAAATCATGATTGAAGGGTACATTGATTTGAAATCGAGTACGGCAATCCATCGGGATACACCCGCTTCCACTTCGTGTACATAACCACCAACAATTTGCTCGCCACGACCGCCTCTATTTGTTCGAGGAACTGCAATATTTTCTCTGTCTGCAATTCTAATGACAAGACTATCAATCCATTGTGAGGTGGTTCCTGAAATTGCTACTTCTAACGGGACCCCTGCTACAGATGCTAATGCTTCCTTTCTCTTGACTGCGGAAATTTCTTTCAAAATTTCCAATGGTAAAATAGTATCTTGAACACAATATTCCATTACAACATCTGGCCTTTCAGCCCATTCTTTATCCATCTGAGATGCATCAACATCCATCTTTTGTAATTCTTCGTTTTCAGGCCAAAGCAATCTACAGACATATTTGAGAGTCTCGCGCTTTGGCCGTAATACTGTCCTTGCCTGCCACCAAGTATCAAGAACACAGCGGCCATGAATCCGCCAAGTTCTGCGGTTAGAATCTCGGCCGGGAATCAATCGCTTTGCTTCACTCTCTATGATTGGCACTCGCCCCCAGCCGAACAAATCTGCGCCACTTGAGAAATCTTTCTTATTGGCAAGGGATTTCATGCGAGTTTGCAAACGTGGCAAATCAAAATTGTCTATGTTGTAGCCAGTAATTATGTCAGGGTCAAACTCTCTGACCAATTTACTGAGCCCTGCCAAAATTTCTTTTTCGCCCCCTTGAAATTCACGGATTACGCGCTCTCCATCTCCTTGCTGAATAACTGCAGCAGCACACAAAATAGTCTCTTCAACAATTGATGTCTCAAGATCAAAAGACATCAAAACGAAAGGAGTGGGGAATGGTTCACAGCGTACAATTTTTGTAAAATCACAAGTCGCTATCAAGTCAACAGGATAGAGTCCTGAACCACCTATCTCGCGAATCTTATCTGCAGCCTGAAGTCTTCCGGAATCACCCTTATTTGATTCAGGTAATTCTTCAAACAAAGTATCTGGGACATCTGAACTAGCCCACAAGACTTCAACTTCTGTAGAAATATGTGGGCCGATATCATTGTCCATGAACAAGCGATTAATGAACGGAATATCAGCACTTGTCACAGTCCAATCCCGCTCTAATTGCTCCCTTACCTTTGGACCGGTTGAAACAGCCCAAGGCTGAGAGACTTCAACGCGCCAATGCGGCTTCACGCCCATCTCAGACCATTTGTCAACTGGCTCGTGTATTTTCGTGACACCTTTTGTTGCCCTAACCTGGTCTAATAAATCGTCAATGTTTGGTGGAGTTTTCGGCCTCCCTGGAACTGAAATTTCTAGCCATGGTCGAACTCCTGTAACCAATAATAGAACCGAGTGCCCCTCGCGCGCTCGACACCACAACTCAATCACTGTTTCAGGACCCGAGTCGGTATCCCTCCCCATGTAGGAGCCTTGCACCACGCAACTTTGCACAGTTGTAAGCACCATCCAACTCCCCCGACATGGTAAGAGCCCAAAGAACCCTCGGAACCCGAAAAAGGGTAACGGTTGATAACCGAGTCCACGTCTTGGAGTTTGAATGAGCCGCCGTGGGCAGGCAAAGGTGATTGGAAATGAGTGATGATGTGTCAATTGATTGGGACGCTATGACATTCAGTTTCACACCAACTGACATGATGTATCGCTCCACTTGTAAACAAGGTGAGCAATGGCAGGAAGGTGAATTGGAACCTTATGGTGACATCACAATTTCACCAGCCGCTGGAGTCCTAAATTACGGCCAAGGGCTGTTTGAGGGAATGAAAGCACAGCGAGGTGTCAATGGTGGAATTGTTCTGTTCCGCCCCGAGCGAAATGCTCAGCGCCTAGCTGATGGGGCGAGAAGATTAGGTATGCCACCAATACCAGAAGAAATGTTTCTCAATGCTATTGAACAAGTTGTAGCGGCAAATGCACGTTGGGTACCACCTACTGGAAAAGGAGCACTATATATTCGACCAGTTCTATGGGGGACTGGTGCGATTCTTGGAGTAGCACCTTCACCTGAATACACTTTCATGATCTATGTTTGTCCGGTTGGCCCTTACTTCAAAGGAGGGATGCATCCGATTGCACTGAAAGTTTCAGACGAATTTCACCGCGCTGCCCCAGGGGGTTCAGGTGCGGTCAAAGCTATCGGGAATTATGCGCCTGGCATGATGCCTAGTAAGAATGCAAAAAGTGATGGATTTGCTGAAATTATCTATTTGGACGCTGTTCACCACAGATACATCGAAGAAGTGGGTGCAGCTAATTTCTTCTGCGTTAAGGATGGAATAATCTACACACCTGAACTTACGGGCACCATTCTCCCAGGAATAACACGTGCGAGTATTATTGACTTAGCACGACACAAAGGATACGAAGTTAGGGAAGAAAAAGTGGATATTCAATTTGTCTTAGAGGCTGACGAATGCTTCTGTGCTGGAACTGCTGCAGTAATATCACCAATTGGTGCAATATGTCAAGGTGATATATGTACAAGTTATTGCAATAATCAGGTTGGGCCAGTAACTCAAGAACTGTATGACTTACTAACCTCCATTCAAGTTCAAGCTGGTGTTGATGAATTTGGCTGGATTAGAGCCGTGCCAACAGCTGAAATTACCGTTGAGTAAAATGGATGAAACAGTCTCAAAGTTTCCATTTTTTCTTTTTTTGACGTTTAGGACCTTTTGATTTAACCTGCTTCCGCTGTGAACGGGCTTGCTTGTCGCCGGTCTTTGGACCGGCTTGTTTTGCTGCGATCTCTTGTTCCTTTAATTCACGTTGCTGGCCCCGCCACTTGGTTCCAATAGCCTGCATCACTGCTTCTTTGGAAGTAGTACCAAGAGTTGCCTGCAAATCTTTCTTTGAAAGCCAAAGCCTGCCTTCTTTCTGTGATGCACGTTTTGGATGCTGAGTATCTGCCTCTCGTTTCATCTTACTCAATCCAACATTTCGTGCCGCTAAAGCAAGCGTGTCAAGAGTTGGGTCAGATACTGCTGATTCTTTCGAAACTCGGCGCCCTTGTTTACGAGAAAGTTTGGCATTGAAGTATCCCGGCCAAAGGACAATTCTGTCAGGATTATGGTCGGTCATGGCTCTCCCTCAACTTTTGTCGGGGAACTCGTACCCTATCAGGGCTACGGGAAAATCACTCGTCAATTAGGACACCGTTTAGAACGCCGTCCTTACCTGGGCGAGAAGTGAGTCGGACTTTTCCAGAATCAGTATCAACAACTGCTCCCTTGGTGACAATATTTCGGCGAACATAGTTGACATCCGCAGGGCTTTCAACCACAGTAACCATGTTAGCTTTCTTGGTGACACCTGTCTTTGGGTCGTTAACGTTGACAACATTATCAGTTAGAATACGAACTGTTTGAAGACCTGAGCGCTTTCGGTACACTTTACGAACTGGTTCGCCAATTGATGCGAATTGTTTCTCGGATGCAATTTCGGTTCGGCGCTTGCCGCGGTAGCGGTTTGGTCGCTTCAAGCGACCGCCAGTTGGCTTGCGTCTTGAGATACCGTGCCAGTGTGCCATTATCATCCCTCAGGGATGCGGCCGACCTGCTTCCCTTATTTGAAAGCCGCGATTAACAATGCCTAGTACCAATAGTGATTAAATAATCAAGCCGGGCCGATTTAATTGAGGATGAGCAAGATGATGGAAATTAGTATGGAACTTACCAACGAACCGGGTTCACTAGCAAAAGTAGCAGAGGCATTAGCAGAAGCGAACATCAATATTGAGACAATGTGTGCAATTGGAAGAGTTGCGCCAAACGTTGCACTGGTGACTAAACAGATTCCTCAAGCAAGGGCTGTGTTGGATAATCTAGGAATTAACTATACTGTGACTGAATTGATTAAGTTGGTAATGCCAGACCAACCTGGTGTTCTAGCTTCCTTCTCACGCAGAATCGCTGATGCCGGTCTCAATCTCAATTCAATTTACATTCTTTCTAAGTATCAAGGAGATACCGAATTGGTGTTCAGTGTTGATGACCCAGAAAAGGCACGCGAAACTCTCAACATTCACGAAGCAGTTCCTCCGTGATTTATTGACAGGTCCCAGAAAACTGGCTGATGATTTCGCCGGATTCATTTTTCATCCATGCTGTAACTTTGTCAGCAGGAGTTAGCGAACCCACTCCTGCTGGAGTGCCAGTAAAAATCAGATCACCTTCGGAAAGGTCTTCATTTTCTCTGAGCGCTGTAATCAAAGTGTTAACTGAGTGAACCATCAATGAGGTGTTAGAGTCCTGTCTTACATCCCCATTCACTGAAAGACCTATGTTGTAATCCCCATCTTTGTAAGGAATCCATCCACCTACAACTGCAGCACCTGGAAATCCTTTGGCTTCTAACCATGAAGTCCCCTTTGATTTCGCCACGGCCTGAACGGTGCGGTCAGTGGTATCACATCCCACAGCCATCATTACAGGCTCAAAATTTTCACCAATTTTAACAACCAACTCAACCTCATGTTCAATTTGATGTTCTGAGTTTCCTAAAGCGATGTCAACGCTACCATCTTCATCGGCCTCAACTATTGCTATGAGTGGCATGAAGAAAAACTTGGGAGTTGAAGGTGCTACTCCACCCATCTCTTCTGCGTGCGCATGGTAGTTTCTCCTAACCCCCCAAGCACCGTTCATGGTTTTGGCATAGGGTGATGGTTCTCAAGGTTGACCCATTGAATAATCCGAGAGTTGAAGGGCAGGGTGCTAACCCCAAGTGTTGTGGCAAAGGATTGGAAGTTGAAGCAGAGAAAGCCAGTGCGGCACAAAAAAATCCGTGGTTTGATTGGTCGCTTGAGTGAACCGCTAAACCTTGATGTTGACCTTTCGTCTACTTTTCTTGAGCAAGCCGAGTATGGTCCTTGGTCTCTATTAATTGTCAATAAATCACCTTTAGCAATGGAAGTTTTGCCAGAAGATGAAGGAGAAAGAATCGCATTCCCAACACTACGTGGGTGTTTGGCTTGGTCTCCTGAAAAGAAATGGTGCGAGGTTGACCATGGTGCAATTCCATTTTTGCTGAATGCTGCTGATTGCATGGCAGCAGGGATTCATTCAGCCTGTGAATCAATAGAAGAAGGGGATTTAATTTGGATTCGCGACCAAGAACACGGCAAGCCGTTAGCGATTGGGTGGGCAACAATGAATGCTGCAGATATGATTGCTGCAACCTCTGGTAAAGCTGTAAAGTCGATACATCATGTTGGAGACGAGTTGTGGGAACTAGAATTGTAACATAATATACACAATTACCATTAACATTAGTTTAGCACTAGCCCCCATGCGTAAGGAAGCAATTGCACCAATACTCGTTCTGCTAATGTTAGTAGCAATGGGTGGATATGCTATGATGAATAATGATGTGGTGAGTGATGATTCACCTAGTGAAGAGAATGAAAATAACCAGATTAGTGACGAATGGGATGTCTACTATGTAGACTCGGGAGATGATTTGCCTGCCTGTGGATCTGCTACACTAGGAAGGCTGTACTATGTGGCCTCTACTGCTGGTTTTGAGACCTGCACAAGTGCTGGTTGGGCGTTTGTTAATCTAACTGGTCCTGCGGGAGCAGATGGTGCTAATGGAACTGATGGCGCTGATGGTATTGATGGAACTAACGGTGCTGATGGTGCCAATGGAACTGATGGCGCTGATGGTGACAAAGGGGATGTTGGCGAAGATGGTATGGATGGAATGGACGGATCCGATGGCGACAGAGGAGATGTTGGAGAAGATGGAATGGATGGAATGGACGGAATGTCCGCTCTAGCTGTTACTACAACTGAACCTGCTGGCTCAAATTGTGCCGATGGTGGCCTCAAGATTGAGGTTGGAGTAGATGGCAATGGAAATGGCGCACTTGATTCAAATGAAGTCAGTTACACCGAATATGTTTGCAATGGCGCTGATGGGCAAAATGGACAGAATGGCGCTGATGGTGCCAACGGTAGCGCTTCGCCAAACACCATGCTGACCAGCATCTCGGCACCAACCCTCCAAGCGTGTTCCTCCGGAGGTAGAATAATCGAGCAGGGGCTCGACAATGGTGATGGCGGAGGTACATCTCAGAATGGTGTCCTAGAGCAAGGAGAAGTCGACTACACCACGACCTACTGCAGCAACTTCGTTGTCAAGCGTATTGCGGACATCTACAGCGGATTTTGGGGGGCTGAGGCGAACGATATCACGGTCATGGGAACACGTCTGTACTTCGAGGCGTACACCCCATCCAGCGGCGGCGAACTATGGGCACACGAGACTACAAACGGATCAACATGGCAGGTCGCCGACATAAACAGCGGTAGCGGATATGGGTATGCGAATGATATCACAGTCATGGGAACACGGCTCTACTTCGAGGCGGATGACGGAAGCAGCGGCTACGAGCTGTGGGTGATGGAAATCGAGCATAGTATCAGTTACAGTTGAATTTGAGAACAATTAACCTTAGGTTTGATGAAGTAAAAGGGACTAGGGATGACTATGAAGAGAGGTTTGGCGCTCGTTCTTTGCGCACTACTGTTGGTCCCTGCGGTTATGGCAAGTGAAGGAGGTGTCAACAAGGATTTAGACATTGAAGGCACATCTATTTCGGCTATCAGTACCCCAACTGCGTCAAGCGATGGTGTAGAATTTGATATCACTGTAACACTTGACCAAGATGCTGCAAACAATGGAACCAATGTTTCGTGGACATGGCAGGTTTGTCTCAATAGTGGAGTATGTCTTGCCCCTGTACCTGAAGATTTGACTTCATCAGATGGTGGGGCTACTTGGGCTACCACGATGACTCCAGTTGATGATCACTCGTACGTTAATTATCGCATTACACTTGAATATACAGATGGTAATACAACCACATACCCTGAATCTGGTTGGGGCGGAAAAGTTTGGTCGGACTGCTGGGTTGCTGGGGAAGAGTCTGGAGGAGACTCGTGTGAAAGCGGTGGTTTGCCTGGATTCACAATGTTAGCAACTGTCAGCGTTCTTGGCATGATGGCTATCGCTGTACGAAGACTGAATAATTGAACTATCTAGTCTAATTGAATATTAATTCATAGTAGTAATCACTTAGACCCGACCGAGTTACCGTGAGGTTGACGAGGTTGTTAGAATGGCCGGTGAAATGACAATTAAAGAAATCAATAGATTGAGAAAAGAGTTCTCTGCTGACAAAGATGCAAGAATAGTTCAGAATGCTGTGACCCAAACTACGGTTCAGGACATTGCGCTTTCTCGTGAGGTTGTTGCGTCAACTGATTTCACCTTCTCTACCAAGATTGATGAATGGAAAGTAACCAACCAGAAAGCTAGTGGGCGTTGTTGGCTATTTGCTGTATTGAACCTGATGCGACCAGGTGCAATGGAAAAGATGAATATCAAAGAATTTGAGTTTTCACAAGCATATGTACATTTTTGGGACAAATTTGAGCGAGCGAATCACAATTTGGAAGCGATGATTGTTACCTCAGACCGTGACTTAGATGACCGAACGATTGGATTCATTCTTGATAATCCAAGTGAGGATGGCGGCCAGTGGAACATGGCAATCAATGTCATCAACAAGCATGGTATGGTACCAAAATCTGCTTACCCTGAATCACAGTCATCCTCTTCAACTCGCTGGATGAATGCTAACCTGCGCCTGCTCGTGCGCTCAATTGCAAGTGAAATCCGAAGCATGATTGATGATGGTGGCTCAAAGGATCAAGCAAGAGCGCACAAAAAGAAACGAATGGAAGATGTTTGGAGACTTTTGTGCATTCACCTTGGAACCCCTCCAACAGAATTTGAATGGTCATGGAGAGACAAAGACAACGAGCATCATACTAGAGGGACTATGACACC
>JAQXFA010000134.1 GCA_029250565.1 Candidatus Thalassarchaeaceae archaeon | reverse complement strand
CAATAATGGCTGTACTATCATTTTATGCATGGCTTATCCCACCACCTCTTCACAGCGCTGCAGACCCTTTTGCTCAGGCTGGGTTCGTGTTCCCCGATTGGTATGTTCTATTTTCTTATGGATACCTCCGATGGGGTGAGTACCTACCACAATTCGATATCCCTCTACCTGATATTATTGGGGGTTTCTTTGGCACACCTGTTATTTCGTGGAATGCAGGATGGTGGGGTGCATTCCTAACTGGTTTCCCAGTTGGTATCTTGGCACTTCCACCTTTCCTTGGCGGACGTGCTAAACGTGGAGTAGAAGACCCTTGGTTCGCTACAGCGGGAGTGATTTACTTAGCACACGTTTGGTTCATCAGTGTATTCTCCATCAATATCTTCCTTCAATTATACGGGAATAATCGTTCAGATTACTGTAAACTCAACTCGCACGCCGGCTTAAGTTGTGGAGTTCGAGAACCGTGGGTTGCTGATGTCTTCAATGCAATACCTTGGATATTAACTGGGATTTTCATATGGATTATGTTGTTCTTTATTGCTAAAGCATATCTCATCAAAGCTGCTGGTTCAAGAGTTAGCCCGAAAATGGGAAGAAAAGTAGCACTTGGGGCATTGGTCATTGCAGTCTTACTATCTGTTGTTTCTTGGCCAATGTACAACGGTGGATTTTGGGACGTTGGCGGATTAGGTGCTATGGATGATGTAGATGAATTAGCAACCCTAAGAAACCAACCAGAAGATTCCTTAATAGCACTTGATGAAGGGCACGAATGGAGTAGTATGGAGGCAAATTGCCTAACATACGGCGCTAGTTCAGGAAGTATGCTTTGGCAAGATTCCAAATTCACTGAAGACGGGGTTGAACGATCAGAATATTGTCTGTTACCGGCCGAAAATTGGTTGAATTGGGGTATATATCAGCCCGTTCAAAATAATATTATTGATTTTGCTGACGAAAATAACCACAAACAAACTCTGACAACTGATGGTGCAGTAACAGGAGGAGTCAATGGATTCACAGAAGTATACAATTACGCAGGTGATAGTTCACTCTCAAACAGTTACTCTCTGAATGTTGAGGACCTAGGTGTTGATGAATTAACCATGGATTTATCTTGCACTTATAGAGCCTCAGAAAGAAAAGCTGGTGACCACACTATCAACGTAGATGTAACCGATGCAAGTGGGATGAGCATTGCTGGATTTAGTGGCGACTTAGAAGAAGGTGCAACTTGCACGACTAAGTCATTTGATGTTGCACCTGGAAGATATACAGTTACTATGACTGTTGATTCAACATTTGATAGCGGCAACGCAACTGTCGTGGTTGATGCTACTTCAGATGTATCAGTATTCCAACCACTGTTGCTAAACCCCGACACAGGAATGGCTCTTGACAGAACCAATGGCACTGAATTAGCACTGGCTGGACTTAGTACAAATGACCTGTCATCATTATTGATAGAGAACCCCACATACCACCAAAACCCAAAGAGTTTGGATGCTAAGCTCACCTACTCTCTGTTCATCCCACCACTTGCTCTTGGAGCAATGATTTATGTCCTGATGCGAAGCATGGCTCGGGGATATGAATATGAAATGAACAAGTGTTACGGTTGTGACCTATGTGATGATGCATGCCCCGTTAGATTATTCACTGGCGGAGATAAATTGAACATCATTTACAACACTTGGAATAATGAAGATGATGGAGTTCCAATGTATTCCTGTTTGACTTGTACCGCTTGTACCAATGCTTGCCCTCAACTTGTTGACTACGACTCTTATGTTGATATTCGCAGGAATTTGGTTGTTGGTGGACCACCAGCAGCTAATATCCCACACACTGTCTTGCAGGCCGTCTTGGCTGCTGAAGCAGAAGAGGATGCAGATGATGACTTCATCCCAACCGATGAATATCCAATTAACTCAAATGTTGCTTACTACCCAGGTTGTGTAGATTACCTCGACCAAGACTTAGTGTTCAGCCACCTTAACAAGGGTGAGATGAATCTTGGAGAAACCACTACTGCCGCGTTTACCCTATTCGATGAGATGGGTGTAGATGTCTCCTACCTCGGTAGAGATTTCATGAAATGTTGTGGCCACGATCAAAAATGGCAAGGAATGGATGATGTCGCTGATAAATTAAAGACTTTCAACAAGCAGAAATTGGAAGAAAGTGGCATTGACACACTTGTAAGCAGTTGTGCTGAATGCTTCCGTACCTTTGCGATGGACTACGAACTGGAAGGAATCAAAGTGATGCACACCACTGAATATCTCAAAGAGGCTGGGTTCGACGTTGAATTGACTTCAAGTTGCCCTAAGAAAGTAACTTTCCACGACCCATGCCGTCTTGGCCGACAAATGGACATCTATGATGAGCCACGTGAACTCATAGAAAGTGTCGAGGGTGTTGAATTAGTTGAAATGGAACATCACCATGATGATGCTCTTTGCTGTGGCGTCTCAAGTATGATGTCTTGCAATGAAGATAGTCGAACCCTCCGTGTTAATCGATTTGAAGAAGTGATTGAAACAGGTGCTGAGATGATGATTACATCCTGCCCTAAGTGCGTAGCACACTTTGAGTGCCTCAAATTTGAGGGTGACCCGAGTTACAACTTTGAAATTCTAGATGTTGTTTCATTCCTTGCCCGTCAAGTGGATGAAAAGAATGCACTAGGACAGGGTGCATCAGAAGTGATGCAAGCATCTGCCACAGACGAAGTTGTTGCTTGATTCCCCTGCACCATCGAGTTTCATACGACGTAAGTAAGTTGAAAGTGGAAAGCCTTGAGGATGTATCAGATGAGTCAGGTTGACGATGTCAAAAAGCGACGCCAAATTGAGGCAAAGCGCATCAAACAACGGCTCTCTGAGATGTACGAGATTAGCGCTGAAGAAATCCCCGAAGGTGAAGAGGTAGTTGCATTTGTTAATGTAGACCAGTGCATTGGCTGTGACCAATGTCTCATCGTCTGTGATGATGATGCAATAGAACTCTATGATGCGCCTTTGAGAAATTCTCTATTACATGTTGAAGTGAATAAAAAAGCAAAGATTTTGCGAGATCCTTGCACTGGATGCCGCCTCTGCGTATTGGCTTGCCCTACAGATGCGATAATCATGATTGATAGGTGATTAAATGACTGATGAAAAAGACCCTGTTCGCTTTGGGGCTGAGTTTGGGCCTTACCGCTCACAACACCACAAGGGAGTGACCCTTTCAACCTTCAAAACCCTTGTATGGGTTTCAAACCTAGGAGGGTTATTGCTTGTTGTAGTGGCTCTTGAAATGATGATCGTACAACAACGATTCTACTGGGGATTAGCAGCAATGATTGCTGGAATAGTGGTTGCACTATTTCCATCAAATTACGAAATTGTTGGTATGGAAAAGGAAGATGAGAAAACTAGTGATGAATCAAACTAGAAAGTTTGGCTGCTCATTCCTGAGAAGCAGCTAACGAAGTAAGTTCAGCAAGTTCTGAACCCATTGCTAACATTGCTAACTCAGCAACCAAAGCATGCCAATTATCAACACGCCCCAAAATCAAATCTCCACCTTCCATTTCGGACAAATCCTCTGGTTGCAAAAATTTAGTAGATGGTGTGTTCAAATTTGCTATCACACCCTTCTTTGGATTAGCTCTGTAAAAAGTTGAGGAACTGTGCCCTCCCGCCCCATAGACACAGGGCTCAATCACATGGCCATCAACCATCAAATCAGTAGGAACTCCTTCTTGAATTAAGAAATCAATCGCTTCTGTGCCTCCCTTCCCATAAGTCAATTTGTTCACTTTTCTGTTTGACAGATTCAATAATTGTTCACCATTTCGAATTTCAAGAATTCCAAGCCCATAGGTTCCCGAGTCATTCTTCACGAATAATACTGGTTCACCTTCAATCCCATACTCTTCGTACTTCGTTTTCAAGAATTCCAAAAATGAATCAACATGAGCTGCTAATTTAATTCTACAGGCTTCTTCTTCGAGACATTTATCTTCACTAACAAACCAATGTGTTCCAAGTAACCACGGATCAATTTCTAGAATTTCAGCCGCTTTGTCAATGAAAGGTTGAACATGTCTGAAATGATTTGATTTTTTACGCTGATACCAACCCATTACTTG
>JAQXFA010000133.1 GCA_029250565.1 Candidatus Thalassarchaeaceae archaeon | reverse complement strand
TCTAATTGTGATAATGATGCATTTACAGCAAATTCAACTCTTAGGATAGCCTCAGAAATAATGATTTCCTCAAAATTCTTGCTTCTAAAGTTATTTATTTCATCCGCGGACCAACCACGTTCAGGCCCAACCAATAACATTACATTTTCACTATCCGCGATTTCCTTTGAGAAATACTTACCATGATTGCCTTTATGCAAAAAACATACTTTTGAATATTTGTCAAAATTGAATTCTTGAATATTTTTGTGTATTACTAAACTCGGAAGGCAATCGTAGTTTCCACCCTGGGCAATCCCTCTCGTCATATATTTCAAATATCGTTCATTTTTGAAGACATTAGAATCAAAGTAACTTTTCTCGCTAAGATCTGATGGGAAGAAATGGATTTCTTTGACGCCTAGTGTTGTTGAGTGCTCAATAACTCTCTTTGCCATCCCCGGTCGAAGTCCACCAAGGCCAAGAGAAATATATTTGGTTGCCCCTTTGGTAAATCCTTCATTATCTATTTCTATCTTAGCAAAATCAGAGGTAAACTGCTTAATTCTTGCAGTTGTTCTCCCTTTGCCTAGGACAACAACTCTCAACACACTGTTCTCTTCCATTCCGAGTATGCTCCTGATATGACTCAATTCATCAGGATTTTCAATCAAATATTCATCTCTATTACCGAGCACCCTTTGATATTCCGCCAGAACTAAAAAATTCATTTTATCACCACTTTCTTAGCGTCACTCTTCATCAATCAATTTCTTGTAGGCATCAAGTTGTTTCTCGTAGTCCTCCGCCCATACAACCCAATTCTCTTGCATAGCAGCCATCGCTTCATCATCAACCGGCACCACCGTGAAAGCCCCGCTTTCACGCGAAATCAACAGTAACAGCATGAATTCATTGTCAACACCTTGCAAATAAAGAGCAGCCTGCTTGGCGTAATTCTTCTTCCATTTGTACTTGAAAATCGCTTTCTGGTTCTTGTCTTCTGGGACCTCGTGAGGAAATACTCGTAGTGTTTTTGTCTCAACAGGTACCCCTTTGAAATTGAGGTCGGGAGTACCGCCTACAATCACACCTAACTCTTCACAATCAAAGCGAACTCTCTCGCCCTTCGCCCAGTCATCTGATTGGATGTTTTCAAAAGTCCCTTCCAAAAACTCGTCAAATGCATGACCGATCTCAATAACCCCCAAAGGTGCCTTGCTTACTGGTTTTTGTTTCGCCTCACGCCAGCCAGCAATTCTATTGATGACTCTCTTGAATTTGGAATGTTCTTTGAGGTCTGAAACACGCAAATATCTGGTTCTTTCATTATACAAATCAAAGTATTTCGGTGCTGTCATCTCTTCCCCATTCAGAATCTTCTCTAAACTTTCTCCAGCCTCTTTGGCTAGTGCATCAGCCTTTTCATCATCAATTACTCCGATTAGCCCAGTGCTGATTTCACGGTGAGGCATGTATGTCCACTTTACTTCCTCAAGAAATTGATTGAACCATTTAGTTGAATCTCGTGAGACTTCAGCTCGCTGACGAGGGTTTCTCTTACAGTGAACCTTAGGTTTAGTAGCATCAAATTCCTCACCACAATCACGACATCGCCATTGGTATGGCTTCTTCAGATAGCGAGATGCCGGTGGTTCCTTCTTTGCTTTCTCATCAGATTCATTCTTGTCAGCATCCGTTTTTTTTGCCTTGCTGGCTTTTTTGGATTTTTGTTGCTCCCACTTTTTAGTTTCTTCAGCAGCCTCTTCTCGACGCTTCTGATTGGTGAGTATTAGAGGTGGTTCACCCTTACCAGTTACAATTACTAGCCCTGGTGCGGGTGTAGAACCAGGCTTTTTCCAAGCCTTAGCGTTGAATGATTCCCCACCCTCAGGAGGCTTTCCGTCTTGCGTATTCCACAATCTGATGAACACTTCATCATCGTCAAGTTCTTCGCGTTTCTTGCCGATTGCTCTGCACTCTTCGGTGCGGTTTTCAGCATACCATTTCTTCCATTCATTAAGCGTTGCTTCAATCATTTTCTCATTTCCAAGATGGAGCACTGAGGTGCTCGTATCACTAACTGCTTGGCGTTGACACTATTTCAATGATGCTTTTTTCAACTCAGATTCTTCTGCGAAGGGCTTCCATCATTTGGTCAGCCTCACCGAGTTTACCGAGGCAGGTGTCAATATCACCCTTGTCAAGTGCTGCAACAGCTTCTCCAATTGTCGCCTCACAAGAGTTTCTTTCCGCATCTCTGACCTTGATTCCAGCCGCTTCCAAACGGTCACGAACCCCTCGCCATTCACCTTGTAAGAATTCTAGTAACTCAGTTGCTTCACCTGTTTGTGCGCTTTCAGCATCGAGTTCTCTTGTGATATTCTCTAGCAGCATCGCCGCATGTGACCATTGCTTGTCTTTGCGAGCATCACCAACTTCTGCCAATCGTGTATCCCATTCTTTTGCATCAGCCCAATCGCTCCACTGAGCGACTAATTTCTTGCGCTGCCGCCATGCTTTCTGCACCTCAACCATCGCTTCAGCCTCACGTGTAACCTCACGAATAACCGAGTCAGCCATACCTCTTGCAAGTGAGAAGTCACCCTCTTTCAGCGCTTTGTTAGCCTGTTCCAGTCTAGCGGCAAAGTCAGTATCATCGATTCCGCTAGCCGCCTCAACAGCCCTGCTTGCTTCCTCAACAACTTCCTCTGCTCCAGTTTCGGTTTGACCGAGGTTTTCTACATGCCCTGGAACTGCCATCACCAATCCAGCCGCTTCTGCTGGCGCTTCTCTATCTAGGGCCTCTTCGGCATTTTTTACACTGTTAAAGAGAGGATCATATTGTACACCCTCACAACCAGAAAGTGCTCTCTTTGCATCTGATATTGCGGTTTCTGCTTGAGCCCAGAACTCAATAATTTCTCCAGCATGGGTCTTGGCTTTTCGGAACAACATTTCCGCTTCTCTTAGTGAACCAAGTTCCATCTCTCTGTCACCTTGAGTTAAGAGTCGCATTGCTTTCTTTGCAGTTGGAGCAATATCATCTGCTTCTGAAACTGCTCTTGCAGCATCATCGCGAATATCAGTAATATCGCTAGACATTGCCAATGTCCGCTCAATATCATCCTCTGCTAGATGCATAATGGTCATCGCTTCATCAGGGTCTGTATAACCCGCCTCAGTTGCATTTTGTAGTAATGAGGCGGCTTGGTCAACTTGTATTCCTTGAGCCCGTAATTCTAGAATACGCAGTTCAAGTGTATCTCTTAACTGCTTGAATTTTTTACGTGCTGCTCGATCTGGATCCTTACCAAATATGTCAAACAGCGCAACCCCGAAAGCGAGTACACAGATTCCGGATGATGCAATTACCACAACACCTTCTGAAGGGTTTGACAACAGTAGTGCAGTTGCGGATGTAGCTCCTAGAAGTTGTACTAAACCACGGAACCTAACTGCTTGTAGTGAGCCTGTTAGAACACTAGTGGAAAATAGGTAACATGACAACCCAATCAAACCTAGCATAGCATGTCCTAACCTAACACTATTCGCAAGTTCAGTGTCAAAAGAAGTGACTCCAAGTAATAGCATCGGGGCCCAAGCCGCGGCCGTAAGTGAGCCCAATCTTGAGCGATGTTTTGGCCCATAATCAACAAAGTCCTGCATTGCTAAAGCCAAAACCATCAGGATAAGTCCAGGTCCAAATCTGGGCATGAATTCTGCTCTACCATCAATACCTGGCCAAACATACCATGCAGCAGCCATCACCAAAGAAATCGCTGAAACTATACCTAGAGTTTCTAATCTATTACGCTGCATTACCAATGATTTAGAGAGTATAGAGTCAACATCCTCAACCCCCCCAACCTCTGACATCGCTTCGCGACGGGCGCCTCGTTCTCAATAAGGTGCTCCCTTCTTGGGTTGGAAAAACTAGGAGAAACACACATCAGAAGGGAGTATTATCTCTTTCCGGCCTATTTCTGTACATCAAAAATCCGAAAAGTGAGAGTAAAATGACAGCAATGATTTCGTCAGCCTTCTCAGTCCATGGTGATTTAGGAGATATATCACTTTCAATTGTGAAAGTACCTCCTTCTCCAGTAACTTGGTCAGTCCAAGTAACTTCTACACTAATTTCTCCTCGCTTAAAATCACTTACATCCAAGGGCAGAATTACCGTTGCCGGTCTATCAGCAGTTGCCTCACCTGAATCCCATTCTCTACCACATTGTTCATGGTAACAGGCAGTCACTTTGGCATTGGTTGAACCGATGTTGACAATTGTAACTGAGATTATCCCAGATTCTCCGATGAATGGTGTTCCATTTACATTGATTTCAACACCACTGATAGATGCTGGTACTTGTGGCTCAACTACTGGGTTGGATATTACCTCACGGATATTTCCAGAACCGTCCATCGCGTATAATTTTAATTCGTGAGTTCCCACATTCATTTGAGGAAGTTGGAAAATCCTCGCCTCATCCCATGTACCATTTGTGAGTAATGGGATATTATCTAAGAAAATCGCCCATACTGTATTTTCAATGGCATCAATATCATCAAATGAGCGAGTCAGATTCAATATAATTTCACTTTCACCCATAGCTGGATTTAGCGGTCCAATGGGATTTCCATCAACCATCACTTCCGCAGTGATGGTTGGAGGGGTACCATCTAGCATAGTGACATTCCAACTTGTAACATTGCTATTTCCGGCACCATCAATCAATTCCATTTCTAATGAATAGACAGTTAATTCACGTTGTAAATGTCGTTCCTCAACTGACATATGCATCCAATTCACATCGTTTCCTTGATTGAATTGGTCTGCAAATCCAATATCATGTTGCTCCCAACCTTCTGATTTATTTGAGCGCCAAATTACATTGACACCCGCCCCGGAGTCATCTTCCGTTTCTGCAATCACAGTAAGAAGAGAGCCAGCCCTGACTTCAAACTCACCAACTTCTCCCAAGTAGTGGAAGTAAGGAGGGATCTGACCTCCGGCTTCTTCTGTAGCGTTGATGTTAGCCTGGGGTACTTCACCATCGACATACAAATCAATCCACCAATTGGAACTTGCTCCATCCCAGTCACTACAAGTTAGTGTCGCATTCACCACATTACTGTGTGAATAATTTACACTCTCTGGAATAAATGTGAATGATTCGTTATTAGATTCAACTTGACTTTCCCCACCTTTTCTCAATTCCCAATGACTTGATAATTCCGACATCCCTGAATCACTACATTCACTTGTCAATGTGACATTTCCACTCAATGGTATTGCTAAACCAGGGCGCTCTTCCAAATGGCCATCAGCGATTGGTGCTTGATTAGGTCCAACGGTGACAGTCCACATACCGACAGTTGGTGAAAGTGATCGGTTTACTGTGAATGTTGATTGATTTCCTGTAAGCAAATCAATTTGTGGGCTGTATCTAACTTCCCACCCTGATGGCAGATTAACTGTGATAGGAATCGATTCTAAAGCATCACCACGAACAGGGAACCAGAAAATCCGGCTACTACCGAACGCAGCCTCACCTTGCAAAGCTGCTGTTTCATTCCAACTATAGTACCCAGCCCCAATACTTTCATTTTGAGTTATAGAAAAATCACTTCGATTTACAAGCCCGTTCAGTGGCTGTTCATCAAACAGGAAAAGATGATTGCTCTCAACCCACATATTTTCCTCATGAAACATCGAAAAACCGGCCTGTTCACCGAAACCAAGGTTGCCATCACGGTTACCAAACCAACGGTCTATTTGCCCGATTAGTCCGAGTGATTGGTCAGGGATTTGTGATGAACCAAAGTCGGTAGGTATTGTAAAACTCGCTTCCCAAGTTAAGTTGAATGTCTCTCCTTTTTCCGGGGCGCTCGTCATGTTTAGGTACGCATGTCCATCCCATTTTGGACTTGGTGCTTCATCTTGATTTGTTAGTAGGCTAGTAATGTTCAGTTGGGCTGAATCATTACTTGTGATTGGTTGTCCAATACGGATTCCACCTTCTGAGTTGTAGATTTTCCATTCACCCTCTGTGGTTCTTGGTATATTTTCATCAACCACGCTACTCCAATCAACTAACTCCCAATAACCGGATGGATGATGTTCAATACGTAGTATTCCGGTGTCACTTGCATTTTCAGGCCAACCAAATATCCGCATTGTACCATTGTCTGTAATGGCAATAGATTCCTCTCCGCTCCAACTAATCAAAGACGCACCGTTATCATTTGTTGCTGAAATCCAGCCCGAACCGCCATTTGGCACAGCCAAAGTGGAGTTACCAGATGCATTGAGTGTTGTTTGCAACTCTTCAGTATGGCCGTTCAGAGTTAGCGTAATATCGCTCCCGGCAGTGCCCGAAATGTTGAGAGTTCCATCCAATGGAGTTAGTGCAATATCTGTTTCAAAAACATCATCGGCGAATAGGTTAACGAATCCCATCCCACTTGCATAATTGGAATGAGTAACCGTGATTCTCACGGGGCCTGCAGACAGATTATCAAACACTAATCTACTACTTGGCAAGGTTTCAGGCCCAGCAACAGTCAAACCAGTCCAAGCGTCAGTAACAGTAACAACTGCACCTGAAAGTGGAAGTCCATTATTGTCTAGAACAATTATGTCAAGAGAGGCAGATGAGGTTGACCATATTCTATTCTCTTGGCTCTCAAGTGTGGTTGGGTAAGTGAAAATAGTTACACTTAGAATGAATACAAGTAGTAATGCAATCCGGCGCAATTTTTCACGCCCCCCGATCGTCAAGGATTAGAGTTGAACCATGTAAATCAGGGTTGAGTGAGATTACTTTGTTTGTAAGATTTGTAGCAATTTTTTGTTGTACATTTGGTGGGGTTTGAACCAAAATAAATCCACCTCCGCCTGCTCCTAGCAGTTTCCCACCGGTGCAACCAAGTCCCATCAATTGGTCATATAATTCGTCTATTTCAGGGTTGGAAATACCATCTGCTAATGTTCTCTTCAATTCCCAAGTGTTACCAAGAAGTTCACCAATTGCAGAAAAATCTCCTGCTTCAATTAGTCCGGACACTTGTGTTGCTTGTGCCCGCATAGCCTCAAGTTGCTCCATTTTTGATGCAGTGTTTCGGCTTTGTTGTTCAAGAATTGAAGATGCTTTACGAGTTAACCCAGTCCACACCAAACAAAAATTATTGCCTAAGCTAGAACTTGCTATGGAGTCAAGTGCG
>JAQXFA010000132.1 GCA_029250565.1 Candidatus Thalassarchaeaceae archaeon | reverse complement strand
TTGGTTATTGCATCTAAACATAGGCGGTCCCTTAGGGACTGTTAGGGATACCATTTCAATCCTTTGTACTTAGAACAAAACCCAATACACCGAAACTGTATCAGTCAAGAGGCCTTCGAGCGGATGGGATTGAGATGGCGGCAGGCAAGAAGCGGAAGAAATCAAAGCGGGGTTTGAAGGCATATTTTGAAGAATTTTGGGAGAATCAAAGAGACCGCCATTTGGTCATTTTGGGGATGCTTACAGTTCTAACTTTTGCAATGATTTTATGGGCGATAGCATTCTTCTCAATGTTTTCTTCAAACGCACAACAGGAAGCCAATAGTTGGGCGGATTTGACGGCTGCAACATGGGTTGGAGTCTTACTTGCTTTCGTTCTCTTATTGTTTGTCATACCCGAGTTTTTCCATTATCTTGGAGTACGCAATTCTCTAGTTGACATACTTGAGACAGACTCTCGGGCTGAGTTACAGAAACACACCAAAGAATTGGATGAGGGGGCAAAATTACTCGCTGGCGCGTGGCCAGCAAGAATTGCAGCTAAGAGAGTGGAGTTAGGTTTACGCCGAGATATGCCTGATGGCATGTCACTATCAGATACTGGCGATAACTCATTACTTAGTGCATGGTTGAATACAAAACATTCTCGATTTGCCCAGAGATTTCCCGATTCTGATATACTCAAAGACTCTGGAATAAATAAATTGATAATTTTCAGTTCTCTTACTGGATTAGTCTTATTTGTCTATAATGCACTGATTGGATTAGCGCGTGAAACGATATCTAGTCCGCGTAATATGACTGTTGATTTCACCTCCATCATGAACGGTGGCGAATACAATGCGACTTGGGCTCCACACATTGATTTGATTGGAGGTCTTATGATTGCTATATTTGCAACTATTCTTTTCATGACTGGACCGGCATTTACTGACGAGGATGAATCAGAGAGTGACTCAATTCAAGAAGAAGAATGAATGAGGCGGTAATAGATGGCCACACCCTTAGGCTGGATTCGCGAAGCATTACTCGCTATAGGATTAATTTCATTACTAGTAATTGGTCTGTGGGCAACCACTGGCACAGTACCTCCAATGGTAGTGGTTGAGTCATCATCAATGATGCATGATGGTGAAGGGGAAGTAGGGGCGATTGACCCCGGCGACCTAGTTCTCGTCATGTCTACCTCGCGCCGAACTAAGATTGTCAGCATGGCAGAAGCAATGGAGGATGGCGGTGAATGGGATGGATGGGAATCCCATGGCAAACCAGGAGATGTCATTATCTACAAGAAAAATGGTGGTATTGACACGCCAGTCATTCATCGTGTAATCCTTGAAGCAGTAGCCAACGATACAGTAACTCCAACTAACCGTTCACTCCAACTCTGCTCAGAGGGCAGTTGGGACCCAATATCAGTTGATGCCGATGGGCAGGCAGGAACATGTGTCCTCACGTGGGATGCACCAGGAACTACAGTATTGAATCAAGCCTCAATAAACTGGTCTTTTGACAATGTCGAATGCCCTTCAAATCCACACGGATTGATGGTTCAGGAGTGGGACCCAGGACACGCAGGATACCTTACTTTGGGTGATAATAATCGGTGTGATGTGGACCAAGGATCTCAGGCATATCCCCTTGCAGGGGGTCTTACAGATGAGAATGGCAATCGAGTTACTGCGGTACGTTCAGACTGGATAGTTGGGGTAGCAGGTGCTGAACTTCCATGGCTTGGTGCAATCAAACTAGCAGCCTCATCAAATTCGGCACAAGTCACAGGTCACAGTTGGAGAATGCTAGGTGCAACAGCGGTCATCCTTTTACTGGGGACATTTGTTGTTGAGCAGGCTACTGAAAAGTTGTTGATTGGTTCACCTGAAATCACTCAGGCGAATAAAGAACAGGAAAAAAATACTGAAGAAGAGTAAGCTATTTCATCAGATAATCATTGGTATAAAGATGATTAGAATCAACATCCCCATCAGAATTAGGCTTGACATACTAGAAACTTTGTGGGCTGCATTTTGCACACTTATTGGATGGCTATTAGATGAAAATTTAGCGAAGAAAGCAAAGTAGTCATGCAAGCGGTCCCGCAATAGATGCCCTCCATCAAACGGTAGAATTGGGATTAGATTAGCGAAGCCAAGCAATACATTCATCCATGTTATCCAAAACAATAGGTGAAGCAAAATCATAGTTCCTTCTAATCCAAGGAATGTGTTACTATCAAGAAGTTGTAATTCTTGTTCATGCATAATTTCACCTTTGTTAACAATTGGATTACCGATGAGTGAGAACGGCTGAACGGCTAATCCTACAACCAATGGAATAGGGTCTTTTGAAGCACTTGATGAAAGAGGTCCGGCTAGGCTATTTGCCCCTGCATCATTTGAGGCTAATCCCATGACACCTAGGAACGCATCTCCTTCTTCTATTCCATAAGCAGCGAGAATCTGAGGATCTGTGCCCAAATCAAGTTGGTATTGATATTGGTCAGCAAGAGTTAGGTTGATGTCGCGTTGTTGCCGCTCACCTTGACTATCCGCAATAGTAAGAACGGTGAGAGTGATATTATCGCCAGCTTGGTGTGAGTCAAGGAATGAGGTGAAATCATTTCTGTCAATTATTTCAGAACCATTTGCATGAGTTATTACTTCCCATGGTTGAAGGCCTGCTTCAGATGCTGGTTGCTGGTCAATTATTCCTTTAGCATGCACTCCATCAATTGCTGGTCCAAGGGTGTTGGCAACTAATGCCATCGCGATGAAAAATATGAATCCGCCGTAGATATTTATTGCAGGACCAGCAGCAAATACGCGCTGTCGTTCCCGCCTAGGTGCCCGCAATATTTCTCTTCCTTCTGGCTCTGCAAATGCACCAATAGGAATCAAGCCTAGGATTAGTAATCCAAAACTGCGAACTCTCATTCCATGTGCACGAGTTAGAATCCCATGCCCATATTCATGAATGACTAAGGCAACAATTAGGCCGATAAGACCCCAAACTAGTGGGATTGTTGGTGACACACCAGGAATTAAAATTATTTCAGATGGCGAAGCAGATTCAATTTCAGTTGGATTCATTATTGTACCAATGAATGCAAGAACGAAGAAAATAAGGACTAAAGCACTGATTAATCGACAAGTCCATAATCCGATTTCCCCGAAAATCCTCCATGCTTTTCGTGGTTTTGAAATGGTATCCAAAATTTTCTGGCCTCGGTTTGTGCGGACCATTAGAATGATTCCTAGAACTCTAGTAGCATCCCATTGGTCAAGGATTCCTTGTGCTTCAAGTCGCTTGAGTAGTATGTACCATACTACAATCCCGAGAACTGACCAATGGATTTGGATTGCAATGATGCTGGCTATGACAATGAAGATGAGTTCGCGAGAGCGAGATGTCCCCTCTTCAGTTTGCACAGGGGTTGCTCTGCTCTGTCCTCTTTGAACCTGCTCGTTAAGTGAAATGCATAGCACTCATAGGTGAGTACTGCTTGAGAAGGGTGATGACTGAAGATGAATCAGATGTGTCCGAGGCTCACAGTGTTGAGCGTAGGCTATCTGATTTGAAGCGTGAAGTTGAAGCAATTAAGCGATTGATAACTCAAGCATCGTTGAAGCGGTTGACCACTGAGATTGAGCGTCAGGAATCAGAAATAGACGAGGTAAAAGCAGAACTTCATTGTAAGATCTGACATTTTTAGGAAATTCACAGTCTGAATTTCTTAACCCATTCCTCGGGCTCTTGTTGTTTGAGAATTGCTTTCTGCGCCTCTTCCATTTTCAGCGTCTCTGCCTTTTCTGACCAAGCATTTGCTTTGGAGCGAAGAGTTTCGGCAGTTTGTGTATAACTATCAGAATCACGGCATAGTAATGATAGAAATTTGTGAAGTGGTAATCCTTCATCCCAGTCCAAGTGAGGTGTACCAGTCCTAGTCAAAGGTAGTGAAGGTAGGCGTCTAGATAGTACTGAAACCGAACCAGTCAAGTTTGTAGTTTCAACCTTGAAAATACGCCACGAATCCCCACGCACTCCTTTCAGCCTCATAGCATATAATGGCATCAAGCCGCAACGCTCCCCCTCTTTTTGTAAATCGAGGTACTGCTCCATTGTTCTTCCAGAGAGATATACCTTTTTTTCCTTAGTTGTTTTCACTTCTATTGGAAATGAAATATCCCCGCGTACCGCTAATAAATCACCTGCGCCAGCAACTCCACTTCCGGCTGCTCGGACGACCAAAAAAGGTCTCCTGATAACTTGCATTGCCCGTGCTTTCTCAGCGGCATTACAACTTCTAGTAACAGCCCTCACCCCATCAGGTGAACCAATCAGAACTGCGCGCAGTTCCCGCTCATAATGAGAAGCCATCGTTCAGCACGCTCATCCATTCATTCAAGACCATACCGGCGAGATTGACGTATCGCGCGCCGATTCTCAAAGAAATTCGCTAAATCCGGTCACAATCACCGGAACCATTGACAAAGGTCGCCGCCCCACACCTATTCGTGGGAGTACTAATCATACGGACGGCTGATTTCAAATTGGCCTATCGTTTGATGAAGGCATTACGAAGGCGTGGAATTGAATTTCTTCAAGTTTCAGAGAATGCACCTCTACCGCACGATGCTTCTGTATGGCTTGGAACACCAGAAGAAGTGTTTGCGAGTAAAGTTGGTAATGGAATTCCCTGTACATTAGAGGATTTATCAGTTTCAATAGACCGTGCTCTCCACCTTTCAACTCTGAAAGACCCAACAAGAATACTTGCTTTTGGAATCGACCCCGGGCCACGCCCTGGTTTGGCTTGGAATTCAGATGGTAAGCCCCTTGGGGCTGAACAAATGGAAGATGTAGATGATACAGTGGACAGAATCTGCCAACTGGTAAATTCCATTCCACATGCAGTAGCTGTGGTAAGAATTGGAGATGGTTCACCGACAATAGGTTCACGCCTTGCAAATATCTGTTTGGCTAGGGGTTTGAGAGTAGAGATGGTCGATGAGAGGAGAACTTCAACGGGGGTTGGCCGCCATGAGCATCACGCTGCAGCAGCACGAATTGGACAAATTATTGGTAAAGAGGTGACTAGTAAACGCAAGGTCAAACCATCCAATGGAGAGGTCAGGGAAATCCAACGTAAATCACGTAGTGAGAGCGGGGGGCAACTCACCCTTCCAATTGAATTAGCACAAGCAGTTGCTGTGGGGAGGCTGTCAATGGTTGAGGCTTTTGTCGAGTATGAAAGACGCCGTGAAAGCCTCATCTAATTCAGTAAGTTTCTATTGGCTGGTAACCGGCTTACTCAAGAGGCGAATCTACTTCGAAGATTACACTGCGGACGTGGTCTAGTGGTTATGACTGTAGATTCCCAATCTGCAAACCCGGATTCAACTTCCGGCGTCCGCACCATTAACCTAAATTAATCGCGTTAAGATTGCGCAAATCATCAGATAATTTTGAGATCTGATTGCTTTTTATTTGCCAACTGTTCTAGTAGATTGTCAACAACGATTTTGAAAGCATCAGAGGAATCTCCATCAGGGTCAGCCACAATGCGGTGTACCCCATCATCTCCTCCTCTTACAATGCCTGGATCAAACGGTAATTTTCCAAGGAATGGTACTTTCAATTCCTCGGCTGCGGCTTTGCCTCCGCCACTCTTGAAGAGGTCTAGAACAACTGACCAATCTCCTTCCTCATCAGTTTGAACATTCATACTAACTCCTTGAGGTCCTTGGACTGTAATTTTTGAGGATGGTTCAGCAGTGCCACGTAAGTTGAAACCACTCATGTTTTCAACTACTCCAAGGCATGGTAGTTTGAGTGTTTTAGCGAAGTTAATTGATTTCCGACTGTCAAGCAGTGCAACATCTTGAGGTGTAGTAACTACTACGACTCCATCAATTTCTGGAAGCGATTGAGCTACTGTGAGTGGTTCGTCTGATGTGCCCGGTGGGAAGTCAATGATTAGGGCATCTAACTCACCCCACGCAACATCACCGATGAATTGCTGAATAGCACCTAACTTGACCGGTCCTCTCCAGATGACCGGTGCATCTTCGTCTTCCAAAAGAAATGCCATTGAGATTACTTTGACGCCGAATGGCCCCTCAACAGGAAATATTTGACCTTCTTCAACTTGTAAATCAGCCCCAGAAATCCCCAGCATTTTTGGGATATTTGGACCAGTAATATCAATGTCCATTATGCCTACTTTCTTCCCTTGTTGAGCGAGAGATAATGCCAACCCTGTAGCGACAGTAGATTTTCCTACGCCACCTTTTCCAGAAAGAACCATGACTTTGTGTTTAACATTCTCAGCCAGTTGAGTCATTCTTAGTTTACGTCTCATTTGTGCATATGCCTGTTCCATTTGCGCCTTCTGTTCATCAGATGCCGCTTCTGGCTCTTGCTCAGGGGTTTTTCCATCATGATGGGAGACCGGTGAATCACTCATTGATGTGGCGACATTGCAGTCATTCTTCAATCATTGTATCAGTAATCGGTCAGAATAAATTGCAAAGATTAGGAATTAGGTGATGTTCGTACAAACGCAATTGCCAAAGGCAACACACCAAAAGCACAACTGCAAGCGGAGGTGAGTCAGCATGGCAGGAACAGCAGTTTACATCACTTGGGTAACTGCTTCTTTACTCGGTGGAATTCTGCTGATGCCGTTTTTCCGACCTGCTGGAAAACGAGTTACATTGGCTGGCTTTGTTGATATGTTTCGTCGCTATTGGTTACATATTGCATTAGTATTCAGCATCTATCTTTGGAAAGATTTGCTCGATGGCTTAGATCGTATTTTGATGGCTAATACCCACCTAGACATGACCCCATTCGTTTACGCCATTGAGGGCGATTTGGTTTTGTGGGTCCAACAGACTTTCCTCAACGACATGTTGACTTTTGTATTAACTCATTATTATGTTGCAGGATATATGCTATTGACATATACAGCCTCACTTTATTTCACCTATTTTGATGACCGCTGGATGGCAGACAGAGTCTTGTTATCGATGTTCTTTGTCTATGCATTGGCAGTTCCATTCTACCTTTTCTTCAATGTTAGAGTGACAGGAGACCATATTCCAGAAATGCAAACTTTGGCTTATCACCTGACTCCAGAGATCCAAACTTGGTTCACTAGGATTGACCCGTTCACCAATGGCATGCCTAGCCTACACATTGGCATAC
>JAQXFA010000131.1 GCA_029250565.1 Candidatus Thalassarchaeaceae archaeon | reverse complement strand
GTTCATGGGATTAAAGTAATGGGGGCTGGATTTGGTGGAAACTTACTGTTACTAACTGACAGAGATGTAGATCTTTCTTCATTAGGTGATGATAGAATCAAAGAGTGCTCGGCTGGACGTGCTGCATCAATTATTGATGTGGGTGATATGATGCCCGAGCTTAGTGATTCAACGCCACCTCTAGCAGCGGTATTGTTGTGTGGAGGGGTTGGTAGCCGTATGCTAAAACAAGGAATTACAACCCATAAACCACTATTGCCTTTGAATGGAGTTCCTTCAACTAAATTGGTAATTCAACAATTACTTAATTCAAATCTAAATTTCTCACAAATATTAGTTGTTATCCCACCAGGAAGGGAAGATGATTATGAAGAAATTTTGACCGGTTTGGGTGTAAAAATTGTTACCCAACACGAAGCACTAGGTACGGGAAATGCTGTGCATTGTATTATTGATGAATTATTATCTCCAATTGAACAAGTGTATGTATCGTTTGGCACCCAACCTTTGATCAGAGCGGCAACAATTGAGAGTGCTTTAGCACATCATTTGAATTCAGGAGCGGGATTCACCTTACCAACAACTCTCCGGAAAAACCCATACGCACCATTAATCAGAGATGAAATGGGTGGGGTTGTTGGTTCGATAGAAACCCATCTTGACAATGCTGAGATGCCTGATTTCGGTGAAACAAATGTTGGTGGCTACTGGAGTAGTAAACAAGCTTTAGAAACTGTGTTGGGCGAATTACATTCAAAACTTTATGATGAAAATAATAAACGATATAACACAAATTCTGGGGAATTGGGATTCCCCAATGAGATGACAAAAGGTTGTCTTGAGGGTGGCCTTGGGGTGGAGGGAATCGCAATTGCTGACCCTGAAGAAGTGGTTGGCCTCAAAACCCCCGAACACATCGGAGAGGTTGAGCAGTGGTTAAACAAAGGTTGGCGGAGGTGATTAACTGGCTGTACTTCTATACCTCACAGATCGTTGGCCATACCACCCTGGTGAATCGTTTATAACAAGAGAAATACGTGATTTAGCACCACATTTTGACAAGATCCTGTTACTCCCACTTGCAGAAGTTATTGATGGAGATAGGGCTCCTAGAGAATATCCTGGAAATGTAGAGTTGTTGACTGAATTAAGAGAGAAAATCTGGAAAAAGTGGGGGAAAAGTGGGGCCATCTCAAGATTGGTTGGAGGAATTTCTAGGCCACTAATTTCTTGCAAAGAAAGTTTGCTCTCAAAACCATTCAAGCCACGAGAAGTAATTGGTGAGATTTCGCAAGTAAGAACAATCTGTAATGAAATAGAGAAACATATCGATATGAAAGGTGTTGATGCTTGTGCTTCTTTTTGGTTGAATAGAGGTGCCTCGGTTTGTGCTGAATTAAAACGCCGGAATCGACATGTTGTTGCCTTTTCACGAGGGCACGGTGGAGATATTTATTCAGAAAGGAGAAATATGGCTAACTTACCACTTCAAACAACATCTTTGAAGAATCTTGATGGTATTCTTCCTGATTCATCAGCTGGAGTCGATTACCTCGCAAACAAATTCCCTCACCTAAAAGGAAAAATTGCAGTGGGCAGATTAGGTGTTGATAACTGTGAAAGTGTGAATGGTTCAAGTGATGGAACCTTGAGATTACTTTCTGTTTCCACACTAGTACCAGTTAAACGGGTTCACTTAATTGCTGAAGGATTGAAAATGTGCTCCCGGCAAGTGATTTGGACTCATATTGGAGGCGGTGAATGTCTCGGTATTGTTGAAGAATCTCTGAAAAATATGGGTGACAATATTGAGGTGAATATGTTAGGTCAATTACCCCACAATGATGTTTTAGAATATTATCGAGATCATCCCATTGATTTATTCATTAATGTCTCTAGTAGTGAGGGGTTGCCAGTTAGTATAATGGAAGCATTTGCAAATGGGATCCCCGTTATTGCTACTGCTGTTGGTGGGTGCCCAGAAATTGTTAGTTCAGATTGTGGGTTTTTATTAACACCAAATTTTGAGAGTAAAGAATTAGCAGATGTTGTTGATAATTATGATCTTAATTCTACTGAAATGAGGGGGTCGGCGTTGGAAAAGCAACGTACCGAATATTCATCGGAAAAAAATCAAGCAACCTTCGCAAAAATGATCATCTCAAAAATAAACCAACAAAAGAAGTGATTATTCTTCTTCAGTTGATGGAGCTGTTGCTACTGGTGCAGGGGTTGCGCGCTCACGAAATGCAGAAATGACTCTTGCTTCATTCGAGGTTGCAGGGTCAATCTGTTCGATACTAGCGATTTTGATCGCTCTGCGAGTAACTCTGTGGCGACTGCCAAATGATGATTCAACACGATGACGTGCTTCATCTTCATCATTAGCCACAACATCTTGTGTAAATGATTGGATAATCTTTCCATTGGGGAATTTGCCCACTACTCGGTAAGCCTTCATTGAGCCGCCGACTTGGGTTGTCGTCTTAAACGCGACGGGAGGTGACAAAACCATGGCGAGGGGTTCTAGTGTTGTTTTTCTTGCACTATTTTTCATCTTCCCCCTCCCACCAATGCTACATGATGAACAGCAAGAATTTGGTGAAGTAATATTCGAATCTGATATCCCGTTGGGTGTCAATAGTTGGAACGATTTGATAGAACAAGGGGTTGTACCATTGCGTCAATTAAGTGCTAATGAAATGTTAGTATGGGCCCCTATTGAAAAAGGGGAAATACCCCTTAAAATTACTGAATATAGGGGTTTAGTTGGTGAATATGATACTTACATCGTTGTGCTCGAACCGAGATTAGAAGTGAATGAAAAAGATGAAATTAGAACTAGTTTGAATATGATTGGTTTGAATCCTGTAACAATTTTCACACCAATACAGGGGTCCCCTCTTTCAGAGGTAATTCAAATCACACCAAGTAATGAATTCGGAAATTGGTGGCAATTTGTTGAAATTATACACGGGATACATTGGGTTGAACCGGTGCTTGAAACTGTTGGAAGAAATGATGTTGCGGCGGCAATAATGCAGCACGGAAATATTACTGGCCAACCTGCTTGGTTGTTTGGGTTAGATGGAACTGGAGTAATAATTACTAACGCGGATTCAGGTGTCGATCGTGACCATGCTTGTTTCCGCGAGGCTACAGAACCAGGAGCTTCGGGGAGTGAATGGAATAATGCAACGGGAACACCAGGAATAAATCATAGAAAAATTGTATTCTTCAATGGAACAGTGGATGATTGGGATTCGCCAAATAATCAAAATTATCGTCATGGAACTCATGTAGCGGGGAGTTTGGCATGTCGTTCTATTTGGGAAGTTTCTGCAGAAAATAATGGTGATTGGATAAATGCCACCCCTGGTGAAGGAACTTCAATTGCTCATGGGGCTCGTCTCGTGATTGAAGATGTTGTAGATGATGATGGTTGGCAAATACCAAACATCGGTGAATTGTTTTGGGAAGCTAGTTCACATGGTAGTGTAATACGTTCAGATTCGTGGGGAGATGATAGTACAGAATATACACTACGCACAAGTAAATTTGATACTTGGCTATTCTCTGTACCGTGGTCCGTTTCTTTTGTTGCACCAGGTAACACTGGGGATGAGGTGTTGGAACCTGCCAATGGATTGAATGTTGTATCTGTTGGAGCAGCGGCTAAAGATGGAACTAATGATTTGTGGACTCTTTCTCCAAGACAAGAAACTGCCCAAGGAAGAATGGGTGTCACTATTGTTGTCCCCGGTGAAACGGTGATTTCAGCTAAGGGGGATGGTGTACATGATTCCAACAATGATGGGTGGAGGAGTTCAACGGGAACGTCGATGGCAACACCGCAAGCAGCGGCTTTTGCAGCTATTATACAACAAATGGTTGAAACTGGTTGGATTGCTGGAAATGAAAGTCAACATGTTGTTTCATCAGATTCATTAAGGCCTGATTGGGCTGAATCTATTGATAATAATCTATCAGATGGTAATCTATCATTAGCTCAAGGGTTTACCCCGTCTGGCCCACTTATCAGGGCGTTGATGGTATTGAGTGCTGACTCTCTTGAAGGCGGGAGGCAAGCAGAGTTGACACTAGGGGCGGCGCCAGATAATCAACAAGGGTGGGGGAGGCCGAATATCTCTAATATTGTTGATTTTGAAAATCTCAATTACCAAATAAATAGCTCAACTGTTGACCCAACCGCAAATATTTGGATTCATGATTCATTTAGGATGATAGATAACAACTGGCAAGGTATGATTGAAAATTGGGTCGATGAAAATCCACTTGATTCTGTTTCTAATCATAATTGGAAGGGAGAAGGGGCTACAGGCCCGTTTCTTTCAACATCTGAAAATGTGATTTGGAAAATGCCTATTGTGGCAGGTGAAGATTTTGATGCCCGCCTTGTTTGGAACTCAGCACCAAATATTGATTCACGCGATGATTTGGATCTCATTGTTACTTTACCTGATGGTCAAATTTTCTTAGGAAATGATTTGGATGAGTTGGGATTAAAGGAAAATATCGAGACAATTGAAGGTGTTCATATTCCGTCTGAAATTCTCAATGATTTTGAGTTTGTTGAAATACAAATTATCGGCCATCAAATAAACATCGGGCCTGAAACAGGAGGGGTTGGGTTAAATGGTGATAAAATTGGTTTTGCATTAGCTGTGAAAGGAGTTGAAAGGAGTGTTGTGGAAACGATAACTCCTTGGTTAGTTGTGACGCAAGATGGAATGGGGAATGAAGAGCAGGGTGACGGTTCTCTAGGTAAATATTGGTTTGTTATGATGATTATTATTATCTTATTCGCAACAGGATTGATAGTTGTTGAAAGGCACAAAATAACCCCTCAAACAGTGGTTGATGAAATTAATACCGAAGGTGAACCTTCAAACCATGATAGCGACTCCCTGCCGATAGCGGTAGCACCGCATATAGGTGATGACGATGAGTGAAAGACTGTACATCGGAATAGATTTAGGAACATTTCAATCGACAATTTCTGCGTCGAATGGAACGAATGAAAGTGTATTAACAGTGGTTGGGAAACCTAAGGATCCTATCGCTCGTAACTTCTTGAAGAGAGATACATTGTTTGGAGGAGATGCTTTGAAAAATAAGTTGGCTTGTAACTTGTATTACCCTCTTTCAGCAGGAGTCGCACAAGATGATGAAAATAATTTGGCAGCGGCTAAATCATTTGTTACTCATTTAGTTGAAGCGGTTGACCCAGAAGAATTCGATGAAGTATTTGGTGTAATTTGCTCACCATCTCATATTTCATTCGTTGACAAGAGTAACTTGGTAAGCATTCTACGTGGCCAAGTTAATGCAATCATGGTTGTTAGTGAACCGTTTGCAGTCGCTTTTGGTCTTGATGAAATTGGTGGAAGTATTGTAGTTGATATTGGTGCTGGAACAACAGATGTCGCTCGTATCTACGGAACATTCCCTAGTGAAGATGATCAAGTTACTGTTAGTGAAGCTGGTGATTGGATTGATGAACGGCTAATGCAATTAGTTGCTAAGAAATTTACAGGTGCTCAACTAACTAAAGATATGGTCCGCAAATGGAAAGAAGATGGTTCATATGTCGGCGGAGATGAAAGAGAACAGATGGTTGAACTTTCTGTTGACGGAAAGAAGCAAGTTGTTGATGTCGGTGACTTAATTCAAATCGCTTGTGAAGAACTGGTGCCATACCTTGTGAAAACAATAAAAGGAATTGTTTCTGCTGCTGATCCAGAGTATCAATCACTATTGCGTAACAACATCATCCTATCTGGTGGTGGGTCGTTAATCGATGGTTTGGCTGACCGCGTGGCTGATGAACTCGCTGATATTGGTGATGTGCGTGTTTGGTGCGCTGATGACCCAATGGCAAGAGTTGCTGATGGGGCATTAAAACTGTCAATGGTAATGCCTGATGACCAATATACTGCAATCAGTTGAGATTGATTCGGTGACCTTGAAAAGGGGTCAAGAATGACTTTCTTTGACTAATGTCAAGGTGAAGGTTCAAGAATGGTCCGCTTGCGATAGGGTGTTTGATTGAGCATGGGACGAGCGGAAACCACTAATGGAAAAGCAGCTGCGGGGGATGATGTAGACCGTGCAGCATTAGCAGGAATGTTATCTGGTTATGGACAGGAACAACTTGTTGACGAAGTAATTACTGCATGGGAAGAATTAGCATCAGCAAACAAAGAATTAGCAAATTCAAATCAAAGAAACAGGGTGATGGAACTTGATTTATCCGAACGTGAAGAATTAGGTGCACCAGACAGGGCTCGTTTAATGAAAGCGGATGAGGATTTGCGTGATAGGGAAGCACGAATTATTCACCTTGAAAGAATGCTTGACGATACCAGAAGGGAAAAAGAAGCGATTGCTAACTCTGTTGGGGCAATAAGAATTGATGAATTGGAACGTAATGAAAACGATCTTTCAGAAAAAGTTGAATCACAAGCAAATATTATTGGTGAATTAGAAGCAAAATTAGACCAATTAGTTGAAGCATTGGAAAAGGCGGCTGAGGCTGGTTTGACTTCAATTACTGCTGATGAAGTTAGAAATTTAAACCATGAATTAGAAGATGCTCATCGTAAAATAGAAGCTGAACAAATTGAAAATAATACTGTTTCAGAAGAAAGAGATAAACTACGAGAAATGGTAACGCAAACAAAATCTTTGTTGGAACAAAGAGATCTTCGACTCAAAGAATTAGATGGCCAAATGCAGAGAATGATGGATGGGCCTCGTTCTATTTCAGCAGAACACGATTATCTCGTTGAACAAATTGAGGAATTAAAACGCAGATTACTTGAAAGAAATCGAGAATATGAGGCTCTGAGAAGAAGGGAAAGAAGATTACACCGAGATGTGTTTGAGCGAGATGAAAGAATACAACAAATGCAACTAACGATTAGTGATATTGAAGGTGGTTTGTCAGATCGCACTGCTGAATTGAAGACTTTAGAAGATGTTCATGATAGGATGGCTGCAGAAGTTGATGGTTTGCGTAAATCAGAAAGAACAAGAGGTGTAGTTAGTGGAGCATTCCAAGATTCCTTAGGGGTTTTGAGATCACATGAACAAACTAAAGCTAGAAGAGAGGGTTTAGGGATTGAAGTTGATGATTCAATACCAGAACCAAGGGAAGGTAGTGCCCCTGGTGGTTCTGCTGCTCCTGCTCTGAAAGATATTGAAGATCTTGAGTGATGTTAGAACATCATATTCAAAATCAAATTGTTGTATTTCGTTTGAGATAAATACCCCATATCACAAATCCAAAGAAAGCGCTGAACAAATGACCCCATGTGATGTATTCTGATATCCCATTGTATTCACTATTCCAATATTCAAAAGAAAGTAAAATAACAGGGATTATCCATTTCCATCTTGAATGATGAGATAGGGCCCCGAGGACACCCATCAAACCAATCGAACCACCCATCCAACTCCTACTCATTGGGTGAGTGAATATTTCATTATCTGGCCAAAAATAAGCTCCGCTGTTGAAAATAAAACCAGCAACAATTGAGGTGAAGGCGATCGTTCCAAAGAAAATAATCGCTGTAGATTTAGATCCCGCTTTGGCCTCAAAAGATTGGGTGAATATAATGAAAGAAATAATGATGAATATAATATGATTAAAATCATTATGAAACCAAGGTGAAGTGAAAAAAGAAAGAAGATATTCATGTGGCGCATCAACCAACTTATTGGGCCAAATAGCGCTTGAACAAGCCAATTGTTCACCCAATGTTTCACAACGTAAACTACCCCAATGCCCAAATCCTAGTGTTGACCATATTGTAATAATTCCACTAATATATATCAGACTAAAAGAACGCGAACGAAGAAAATCTTTCACAGATAATATATTTCGTTCAGAATCTATCCATGGCCAAAATAGAGGAATTATTGGAAGTTTTGAACTCATAAAGAATCCCTAAATTTTAAGAGTTCATTTCTGAAATAAAAGTTTGAAGGGTTGTTTGTAATTTATGAGCATCAGAAAACCCTTCTGTTAAATTACCAGTTACAATCCAATCTGCACCTGCATCCGCCGCCAAACGTGCTGTTTTCCCATCTTTGATGCCACCCCCAACTAAAATAGTTAGATTACATGACTCTCTTACTGCTTGAATTAATTTAGGAGATACTGGTTGATCAGCACCACTACCTGCTTCTAAGTAAATTGAAGAAAAACCATATGATTCAGCACATATTGCGTAACTTGTGATGAGTTTAATATCATCTTTCGCAATCAAGTTTGCTTGTCCCACTTCACCTACTTTACCCCCAGGGGCGCAAACAACATAACCCATTGATATTGGAGTAACGTTAGCTTGTTTAATTGGTGAAGCGCCTTTTAATTGCTCTTCAATAAGAAATTTAGGTGATGTACTATTCATCAACATCATGAAAGTAATTCCATCTGCTGAAGGAGAAAATGCATTGGCTGCTGCCGGAAATAAAACAACTGGTACTTCCCATAAATCAGAATCTGAAGAAGAATCTTGTGAGGCATTCCAAGAGCATAATTCTAAAGCTTCTTGAATTGCTTTTCCTGTTTCATG
>JAQXFA010000130.1 GCA_029250565.1 Candidatus Thalassarchaeaceae archaeon | reverse complement strand
TCAGAATGTGCGAATGAATGGGCTTTCAGTGGGCCCTTTCATTGCCTACCGACGCGTTCAGAAAGTTTTTCCAGTCAATCTTTCATACATTGATGCATACAACGCAGCAGTCTGGTCAATTATCTCTTGGGGCAGGGCAGGTATAGGGGGTTCTTCTCTACCTTCATCACGTGCGGCGTACAATTCTTTGTGGTGACCTGTGGCAATGTAATGCTCTCTCACGAATTCCTTAGACAGTGACACAATTTCTCCTGTTGCATAAGTTTCAGCGTCCCACCACCGGTCTTCGTCAAGAGTTCCAAACGAATCCACAAGTACTGGTTTGCGATCTTTCCCTAGAGCAAATTCCTTCTTTCCATCAACATGGATGAGGCCACGTGCTCCAGCCTCTCTCTCAATAATCGCATCAATTTTTAGAACACAATCAAGAATGCTATCAAATTCCTCATCTGTGAGGTTTGAGATTTCCAATGCTTCTTCACGGTCAAGAAGTCTGTCAAACGCTTCAAACTTGGTTGAGACTTCAAGATAAGGTTCGGGTAATTTCACACCATCTTCCAATACAGTTCCAGGTTCAAACCCGAACTCAGAAGATTCCACTTTTCCATCGGCGTATCGCTTGAAAGCAGAACCAGTAAGGTGGTGGCGGCAAATAACTTCCAAAGGCACGAATACATTTTCCATATCACGAGGAATAGCACCTGGTTCCTTGATGACTGCGAATTTTTTACCTAGGCAGCGGTCTGGAGCATTCATGTCAATCATATGTGTTTCACAAATACCTGCTTCTTCAACTAACTTGAACCAATGACAAGTTGTTCTGTTTAGGCTCTCTCCCTTGCGTGGAATGAGTGAAGGGATAATTTGGTCAAACACAGAAATTTGGTTTGTATATCGAAACTCTAGGACATCCTCACTGTCCGTTGACCACACTTGCTTTACTTTACCCGAGTACTGTAACTCACCCATAGCATCCTCGCCATCGCGAGCCGTCCTTGAAGGTTGTCTTACACAATCAATGTGAAAAATGTAGCAAACCCATGCCTTGTCTTGCGGCACTTCTCACCACAATTTTCAGGTGCCTCATAATATCTGCGACCCCTCCGTCAAGTGGTTCGTCAGCTCTTACTTTGAAATGCCCCGAACTCAGTAATTTCTCAAGTAATACGGTTTCATTATGGTCTAGAATGCCATGCAGTATTCCGAATGTTCCATTTTCAAATCGGTCATGACCTCTTGATTTTTCAAACAAACCTTCGTCAAGTTTGTCGATTAAAATCATCACATCTTGCTCTGAATTGGGAGGATTTCCTGACCAAGTTCTCAGGTAGGAAAGTGGGTTTCCATCACCCCAAGGGTATCTCCCTAACCTCTCTCGTACTTTGCTATCACCACTATCTCTAACTCTTTGTCCCAAACTATCCAAAGGAGTTAGTCCAACTAGCAGTAGTGATGAGTCACTTTTCTCACAATGTTCTCTTCCATCATGTAAATTACACCCCTCCTCTTCTAGGATTCGGGATAAATCACTATCAGATTTGATTAGTGCAATCAAATCTGAATCATCGCCATCAGCGGCTTGTTCAAGTGCGGAAATATAAGAGTCACAAATATCACCTCGAATGAGTATGAATGTATGGAATGCAGGTGTATCGTTACTATTTAGCATGACATTCACCAAGATTATCTGCGGCGTTCTCGGAGTTGTTTGAGTCTCAATTCAAACTCGTCTAACTCTTCCTCAGGTGGCTCGGGCGGTGCCTCCTCTATTTCAATCAGACTTTCTTGAATTTCAGTTACATCTGTATCCTCTTCTGCAACAGTTGGTGGAGATTCATTTTCTAGTTGAATTGAACTTTCTTTTTCAACAACTGCGGGCTTTGGTTGTGGTTTAGGGCGTGCTTGCTGCTTCACTTTCTTCGCAGGCTTTCTAGGAGTAGTTGTAAGTGGTTGAAGAGATGCTGGCCTAATGACTCCAAGCAACCAGAGTACTGCAATAATTAGCAAACCAGTCCCGATAGCATAGACGGTGTCACTACCAACAGGTAGTATATTTGGTTGGGAAGAGAGAACCAAATCATGTGTGTTGTCAGATGGATCATCATCGACATCCCACGGTGCTTGACAGGAGAAGGTGGCATTTACTGGCACGTTTGATTCTCCCGTTGGCCTAGGGACTGAAAGTTTTGGTGCAAGGGTTGCAGAAATATCTACTGAAACCTCCATTGACCAATCTCTTTGGACAAGTTTGACGACGCAGATTGAGTCAGTCATTATCTGATGATTTTCACGTTGGATTAAGACATTTATATCACCAGATGAAGCCTCTTCAAGTTCAATGCCAACATTCCACCCCGTTGCTCTAACAACATAATGTTGTGATTCAGAACTCTGTAATCTTCCATCAGATGAAAACAGTAAGACAGTCAATTCATGTACGCCTGTAGTTGGATTCCAACCTGTGGCTGAAAGATTTACAGTTTCTTCTTTGTCGGCCTCAACTACACCGTTTCTGGAATTTACCAATGTACCATCTTCTGCTCGTAGAAGAATAGACCATGTGAAGGGTGAACTGCCATTGTAGATATCACAAGATACCAATGGTTGTGCTGACAGGTTTGAATCCATTACGCATGATACTTGACGACTAGTGGTCATCTGCATGTGTGCTGTGTAAAATAGGCTCACATCTCCTTGAGAGTTACTGACGACGAGTGAACCGTCTCCACTTGGGGAAGGGAGTAACCATCCACTTTGGATTTGTTCAAGGGATGTGCTTCCTGTCGTTACAGAGTTGATTAAACTGCCATGGAAGTTTACTATCTTATCATCACCGATAGAACCCCACATTACAGGACTTGTTGCCCAAGCCACATCGGAGAATAGCACCTCAGCATTTAAGGTGACAATTTTCCCACCTGAATCTGTAACTTTTACTTCAATCGTGAAATTTGAATGATCCCAACTGGAATCAGGGATGAGGTCAATTGGTACACCTTTCATCTCACTCCATGCGAGTGAGATGTTTGCCTCTGTTGGAGCCCATCCAGATGGTAACCCTATGAGTTCCACATGAAGTTGGTTAGCTGCATTTCCTAGGTTTGCAATAGTTATTCTTGGCATACCGCCGGAGTCACTTACTTGCCAACCCTCCCAATCATTAGGGGTGGTGACTGTGAAATCATATGCGGGGCGGATTCTTAGTGGGAGAATAGTTTCACCAGTTCCACTTCCATCACCATTACGTGCAATGATTGTCATTTCAGCAGTAGGTCCCGAAATCGCTCCCTGTGGTGGTACAATATACACTTGAACAGCAACGGTTTCTCCAGGGTCTAGGAAGGGCATATCATCTGGTAAAGTCAGATTCCATCCGACTGCATCAATAGAAGCAGAAAGATAAGCTCGTGATGGTAAATTACCTCTTTGTTCTAATTCCAATGTGATGTTCGACCCACCAGGGGCGACATCTAGGTCACCACCGGTAGCACGAATAATCCAAAGTGGCTGTGAAATTACTTCAACATCAACAGTAAAAGTTTGCAGTAGTAGGCCATCAGATGATAATTCTAATTCAACTGATGCTATAGTGCCATTCCATGCTAGCTCTGGAATTGTTAGAGCCAACTCAATGGTATCACTTTGGTTGACGTCTAGGGTGTCACTATTCCCATCTCCAATCACCCAGTCAATATTGGTGTCATTACCCATCATTGTTAGTGTGAGGCTTGAAGAAACATCTAGGGTATCATCAAAGTTCCCGATATTTTCTATCATTAGAGTAAGAGATGTTGAGGTTCCAGGCGTTGTGAATACGCTTCCACCTGATTCAACAGTTCTGTCGTTGTCTAGTAGGCTGACATTCCACCGGTGGTCTTGGCGTGCTTCAATTTCCATAACTACAGTATCAACAACTGAACTATCTCCTTGTGAGCGTAATGAAAATTCAACCAACATACCTTGGCGCGCAGGTGTGTCATGAGGTAGAGTAATTTGGATTGGTACTTGGCTCAATCCGGCGGCATTGATTGTGAATGTTGGAGTAGGTATTGAGAAAATAATTCCAGGGTCTTCGCTAAAATTCTCGTTGGCAAGCAACCTGCCAATCAAATCAAATGTGTCTGGCCCATTCCCAGGATTTTCTAATTTTAACACAATCCACGTTGGTTCTGAGACATTCATTAAGACAGGATCACCCAATGGGCTGATAACCGTAATTTGAGATCGGAATACTTGTAAAACTTGCATTGAGAAATCAAGATTGTAACCACTGTGATTGGACTCATTCATCGCGAATGGATGGAATTGTGGTGGTGCATCAACTGGTTGGTCTAGAGTTAGTGAACCACTGAAAGTAGAACCCGGGATACCGTGGCATGAAAGTAAAGTTCCAACTAGTTGACAATCACCACTTGCCTGCCAATTCCAACCACTAATTAGCATGCCACTTGCTTGTAAATCCCAAGATAGATTGTTAGCCGTTTGTGGCAAAATACCATCTATATTCCAACTAATCCCGGTTGCTGGAATACTGCGGAAGTTATCGGGGCTAACAGCAATTCCGTTAGCAATGAATGTGATATCAATTTCTCGGCACACTTCTTCAGCGCCAGTCCCAATACAGATTGACAAGGTTGTAGTCACACTTTCTCCGAGAGTTGTTGAACCCGGTACTGGTAGTTTTGCGTGAAGTTCAAGCTGTTGGCCCGGTGCTAGAGTGATAAGTGGTAGTTCTCCAGATTGGTCGTGCAGTGTGAGGTTACTTCCCCAAGAGGTTGGGTCCCATGCTCTATTACTCACAGTCTCCTC